>JAYZXK010000589.1:0-3099 GCA_036141415.1 Pseudomonadota bacterium | reverse complement strand
ATCAGTGCTTCAGGGGTATCGTAGGGGAGTTCGATGTTATTTTTCTTCGCCAGCGCAAAGCTCAGTTCGGGTTCCAGCGTGCCCTCAATGTGAACATGTAACTCTGCCTTTGGCATACCTTCGATAAATGCTTGCATACACACTCCGTATTCTTGTTAGATGGTATTCATCGGGTTTTTGTGGAGAACATTCAGGTAAGTTTTGCAAGGATTATTCCCTGGCGGATACCGTTCTAACCGCTTGTTTTAACAGAGGCTGTTATTTCTGGTGGCCAGTCGGATGTGTCACAACGGTGCAAAATTGCCCGAAAACATGGCAAGCCACCAGTTCTGGTTTAGCGCCGCAGTTTGGGTTTACCCCGTTGCCAGAACTGCGCGCCGTCGTAAGGCAAGTCGTCTTCGACGGTAAAGGTTTTATCCGCAATAATCCGGCCATTCAGCTCCAGAGTCATTCGCCAGTCGCCTACTTTGTTACTCAGCGGTTCCCACAGCGTATCGCCAAGATAGAAATCCCAGTCATTAGAGCGAATATACTCCTCGCCGTCAAAGGGCGGCATGGGAACACCGTCTTCGTCAGGGATGTCGGGATGATAAATGCAATAGCGAACCTGCTGATTTTTGGCGCGCTTTATGTTAACAATAAAGCCAAACTCAATATCCAGCTCCAATGGAATATGATTGGTGAACGTCTTAATTTTAGGTAGTGCTTTGGCGTCGGCATCCCACTTGGTGTGAATACCATAAGTGACTATTTCTATTATAGGTTTTGGCTTTGCCATAGAATGCTTTTTGTAATTGTATGATAATTTTAATGTTAGCAAATTTAACCAAGGATTTCTGCCCCTGCCTATGAAAACACTCCTCTTGTCTGTTTTGGTTTGTGCCAGTCTGTTGCCGGAGGCCAGAGCCGCTGTAACCGTTCATCAGTTAGACGAGACTGTCTCGTTTCAGGCTGTCACCTGGCAGGATAATTACGCAGTAGCTTCCGGTACTGCCGGTGGGATTTATTTGTCCGGGGATGATGGCGCAAGCTGGCGGATGATATCCGCGCCAACCGGCTCAGATGACAGGCAGTTTCGTGATAATCAACGTCTTGGTAACGGCCGCCTGGTGGTGATGAGTGCCGGGGAAGGGCCGGATTCCGGCATGTTTATCAGTGATGATAACGGCAAGCACTGGCAGCAGGTGTCACAGGGGCAGCAGCAAAGCACCTTTTATGACTGCTTTTATATGACTTCACTGACCATGGGCTGGCTATATGGCGATTCCGATGAGCAGGGCTTGTTCGTGCTGGCTACCACCGATGGCGGACTAAACTGGCAAAGGCAGTCTCTGCCCATCAAAGCCCAGTCATCAGAGGGCGGGTTTGCCTCCAGCGGTACCTGCCTTAATGAGGCGCCGGGCAGGGGAATTGTAATTGGTACCGGTAATGGTGATACACCACGGCTACTCTTGCTTGAGGGTAACCAATGGCAAAGTATTGAAAGCCCGATTGCCGGCGGCGAAGCGGGTGGAATTTTCTCGGTGCAGGCAACAACAAATACCCTGTTTGTCAGCGGCGGCAGTCTTAAGCTTGCTGGCGCTCCGGCCAGTGCATGGCAGTATTCCATTGACAGTGAAAACTGGCAGGCATTACCTGAGTTACCTTTAAAAGGTGCTGTATATGGCTCAGCTTTAATGGCGACAACCGAAGGCGTTGAGTACTGGGTGAGCAATCCTCAGGGCGTGGCAGTATTAAAACCTGGCGCCTACAAGTGGCAAATAGTCAGCCAAAGTAATATCTGGAGCCTGGCCTGTCAGGCTGATAAGGGCTGTATAGGCGTGGGTAAAAACGGCGTGGTGGAGCTGTACCGGTAACTTACCAGCAAGAATAAAAAAGCGCCCGGGACTGGGCGCTTTGGTTACTGACCGTTAGATTAGTTAACTGGCACAACAACCACCGATTCCGGCGCGGTGTAACTCATGCTGTAATCCGCGGCGATGTCGCCACTGGCGCTATTGAGAATATTATCAAAGCGCATGATCACGTTGTTAGACTTCTCCGCAACATACACATGGCCATTGCTGAGCATTAAGTCTACCGGGTTGCCGAGCATAGAGTTCGGTCCGGCAATCATCACGCTCATCTCTGCTAAGCCATTTGCCATACCCGCTGCCGGAATAACATAGAGCTTACCGTCGGTGGCACTGGCGGCGCTGCCCACGTCAGAAATTACCAGGCTGTCAGACTGCGGATCGTAGTCTATGCCATGAATGTTGGTTGGCGCAGCGATTGCTGCTCCGCCCATAGCTGGCGTGATCAAGCGGTCTTCACCGGTAATCGTTGTCATGCCTGACATGAGTTTGCGGGTGACTTCGTCAAATACCGCTACGGTACCGTTAGTCAGGGCCACAAAGGCACGGTCGGTGGCAGCATCGTAGTCAACGTCCCACGGGCGTGCGTCGTTGCTGGCAACCAGTGAGAGCAGTGGCGCTACATCGCCGGACGCGCAAGACGAAAATACCTGCACCGCTGGCGTATCCGGATTGAACTCAGCGACAAAGACCAGTCCGTGAGCAGACGACACATCCACTCCTTTCGGTGTAACCAAACCGGTATTGGCTCCCATAATCATGTGATCCTGAGACATAGTGTAACTGTCGTCATCCCGCATGCTGGCCAGACGGTTGATGATGAGTACGCCACCCATTGCAGAATCGACATCATCAAAGGTAACAGCACCATCGCCTAAGGCGTCTATGGTAACGCTTTCAATGCTCATGCCCGCATCAAAGCTGCCCAGAGTGCTGCTGAGTACTGCACTGTATCGGGAGATTTGCCCGGTTGTCGGGCCTGCGGCAGAGGGATTACTCGACACTACAATGCCATTAATGGTTGTGGTAGTCAGCGCATTATCCGATGCATCCATCTGGTCCATCGCCGGCATCACCTGAGCCAGAGACTCTGGTTTACTGGTAGTGGTTGCAAGGGTGGGGGCCATGTCGCCATCCGGCCCATGGAAAATGTTAGTAAAGACGAGAATGGCATCGTTCGACTTTTCTGCCACACGCAAAGTGGTGCCGGTAAAAATAATGTCTACCGGGTTACCCAGCATCGACA
>JAYZXK010000588.1:0-3625 GCA_036141415.1 Pseudomonadota bacterium | reverse complement strand
CGTGGGCGACATTTTTGGCGCTCCGTTGGCCATTGAAGGGTTAATGGCATTCTTTTTAGAATCGACCTTCGTGGGGCTGTTCTTCTTCGGCTGGGACAAAATGTCCAAAGTGAAGCACTTAATGGCAACCTGGCTGGTGGCCATTGGCTCAAACTTCTCTGCGCTGTGGATTTTGATTGCCAACGGCTGGATGCAGTATCCGGTGGGGGCAAGCTTCAATACCGATTCTATGCGCATGGAAATGACCAGCTTCAGCGAAGTGATTTTTAACCCGGTCGCTCAGGTTAAATTTGTCCATACTGTCTCTGCAGGTTATGTCACTGGTGCCATCTTTGTACTGGCTATCTCCAGTTACTATCTGCTCAAGCATAAACATATTGCCTTTGCCCGTCGCTCTTTTGCGATTGCGGCCAGCTTTGGCTTAGCGGCTACCCTTTCGGTAATTGTTTTAGGTGACGAAAGCGGTTACGAGCTCGGCGATGTGCAAAAAGTAAAACTGGCGGCGGTGGAAGCCGAGTACGAAACTCATCCGGCGCCCGCGGCTTTTACCCTGTTTGGTATCCCTGATGACGAAGAAGAAAAAATGGACTTCGCTGTTCAGATCCCGTGGGCCATGGGGATTATTGCTACTCGTTCACTGGATGAGGAAGTGATGGGGATCAAAGATCTCAAAGAGATTCATCGGGTGCGTATCTTGTCTGGCGTACAGGCACAGAAACAGCTGGAAAAAGTGAAGGACGGCACCGCAACGCCGGCAGAGCTCGAGATGTTTGAGCGCAATAAAGACGACTTAGGTTATGCGCTGCTGCTGGAGCCTTTCACTGACGACATCACTCAGCCTACACCAGAAGCGCTGGAAAAAGCGGTGGATTACAGTATCCCACCGGTAGCGCCTCTGTTTTACTCTTTCCGTCTGATGGTGGTTGCGGGCTTTTTGATGCTGGCGCTGTTTATCGCGGCATTCTATTACAGCACTAAGCATCGCATCACCCAGCCCCGCTGGTTGCTGAAAGCGGCGGTATGGTCGCTGCCACTGCCGTGGATTGCCTGTGAGGCTGGCTGGTTTGTGGCCGAGTATGGCCGTCAGCCCTGGTCTATCGCCGAAGTGTTACCAGTTCACACCGCCGTGTCTAACCTGTCTGTGTCAGACGTAGTGACCACGCTGGTGGCTTACACCCTGTTTTACGCAACGATGTTTGTGATTGGCTTCTATCTGATGAAGAAATACGCCAGGAAAGGGCCGGTTCCACCGGAAGATGACAAAAAACTGGATGATGCTATTGGCCTGGGTACTCAAGGAGCAAACGCATGATTGATTATGAAGTACTACGAGTAATTTGGTGGGTGCTGGTTGGCGTACTGCTGATTGGCTTTGCCATCACCGATGGATTTGATTTAGGGGTTGGCGCACTGCTTACCCTGATTGGTAAAACCGACGACGAACGCCGGGTAATGATCAACACAGTGGGTCCGCACTGGGACGGTAACCAGGTGTGGTTTATCACCGCCGGTGGTGCCATTTTTGCGGCCTGGCCGATGATTTATGCCACCGCCTTCTCGGGCTTTTATCTGGCACTGGCGCTGGTGTTGATTGCCTTATGGATGCGTCCGCTAGGCTTTGATTTTCGCAGCAAATTAGAAGATAAGCGCTGGCGTACCAGCTGGGACTGGGCACTGTTCACTTCTGGCTTCGTGCCTGCGTTAATCTTTGGCGTGGCCTTTGGTAACCTGTTGCTGGGCGTACCCTTTGAGCTGGATGGCAATTTAAAAGCTACCTATACCGGTTCGTTCTTTGGCCTTCTTACACCATTTGCGTTGGTAGCGGGTTTGGTTTCCGTAGCGATGATCCTCAATCATGGCGCTACCTGGCTGCAAATGAAGACCGACAGCTTTATTGAGGTAAGGGCGCGCGCCGTGTCGGTTGTACTGTCACTGGCAACCGTGGTGCTCTTCATTCTGGTTGGCCTATGGGTTGCCTTTGGACTGGATGGCTTTGTGGTCACTTCAACAGTGGATACGCTGGCCACTTCTAACCCGCTTAAGAAAGAAGTGGCGGTTGAGGCCGGTGCATGGATGGCAAACTACAGCAAATACCCCTGGATGGTAGTGGCGCCTCTGATAGGCATTGGAGCCGGTTTGGCCTGCGCTTTCTTCTCCAAAGCCGGTCGCGGTGGCTGGGCCTTTGTAAGCAGTGCGCTGATGATGACAGGTATAATTCTGACTGCGGGCTTCTCAATGTTCCCGTTCCTGATGCCAAGCACCACCATGCCGGTGGCAAGCTTAACCGTGTGGGATGCAACATCCAGTGAAATGACCCTGAAAATTATGTTTGGTGTTGCCTGTGTGTTTGTGCCAATTGTTTTAAGCTACACCGCTTACGGCTTCTACGTGATGCGCGGTCGCATTAAAAACAGCGACTTAGACTCATCTCACGCGATTTATTAAGGAGAACAGAACATGTGGTATTTTACCTGGATATTAGGCGTGTTACTGGCCTGTTCATTTGGCATTATTAACGCCATGTGGTTAGAATCGACTGAGAACTTGGATCGCCCTGAAGACCCAGAAGATCAGTAGTGAAAGAGAGCCAGTCCCTCCCGCGGTGGTTTAACGCCACCGTCACCAAGCAGGGTGTTGCATCGCGCAGCACCTTGTTTTTATTGGTGGCCATAAAAACCACCCGGCTGTTGTGTTTAATTGCCGGGTACTGGCTGTTTGCTGCGATGATGCACGACTGGGTGGTACTGGCTCAGCAGCCGGATATGAGTGACTGGCTGGGTTTGGCGGCTGCGTTATTACTGGCCTGGCTACTGCAGGGCGATGCTTATCGTCGTACCTTGCAGGCTAAATCCGATTTGCTTAGTGGCCTTGAAAAGCGCTTTGCTGAGCGTTTGGTAGCAGAGCAAACCTCGTTGGTCAGCACCCATTCGGCTTACTTCTGGCAATCGGTATGGACCCGGCACATCAGCGCGCTGGTTCACTGGCGCTACGACTATCAGGTGCAACAATACGTTGCGGTGCTTACACCCTTTTTCGCGCTGCTGTTTATTTTGGTGGTTAACCCGGTGGTGGGTGGCAGCCTGCTAATCACGTTACCGCTTATTCCGCTGTTTATGATTTTGGTAGGCAAGGGCGCGGCGGCGCTTCAGCGCAAACATTTTGTTGCCCTTACCCGGCTCGGCAGTCTGTTTGTTGATCGCCTCACGGCGCTTGGGTTACTGGCCAGTTTTCGCACCCATCAGATTGAACAAAAGATATTAAAACAGGCCAGTGACGACCTGAATGAACGCACCATGAAAGTGGTTGGGGTAGCATTTTTATCGAATACCGTACTGGATTTCTTTTCGACCATTGCCGTAGCCCTAATTGCGGTGTTCATTGGTTTTAGTTTGCTCGGTGAGTTCTCGTTAGGCCCAGAGCTTACGCTACATTCTGGCTTATGGTTGTTACTTACCGCGCCATTATTGTTTTCTGAACTTAAGGCGCTGGGGCAGTTTTATCACCAGAAGGCCGAAGCTGAAGCCGCGCGCGATGCGGCTGGTGAATGGCTTGCGGCGCTGGAAGCCGGGCAATTGAATGAACCGGCCAACGAACTCACCGAGCCGCAGCAGTTTAGCTTACAACT
>JAYZXK010000587.1:0-4142 GCA_036141415.1 Pseudomonadota bacterium | reverse complement strand
CGTCTGATAATGTTTTAGCATCATCCGGGTCGTTCGGGCAGCAAACGATTGGCTCTTTGATTTCTGACAGGTCGATTTCAATTACTTCTGCGTATTCAGCATCGGCATCAGCACGCATCAGGCTTGGGTTCGCCAGCCACTCTTCCATCTTCTGAGCACGACGCTCAAGAGTACGCGGATCGCCATAGCCTTCGTTGATCATCCAGCGTAACATGGTGATGTTAGAACGCAGGTACTCAGCAATAGACTCTTCAGACAGGTTGATGGTACAACCGGCAGCAGAGCGCTCTGCAGATGCATCAGACAGTTCGAACGCCTGTTCAACAGTTAAGTCTTCCAGACCTTCGATTTCAAGGATACGACCAGAGAAGGCGTTGATCTTACCTTTCTTCTCTACAGTCAGCAGGCCTTGCTTGATACCGTATAAAGGAATCGCGTGTACCAGGTCACGCAGGGTGATACCAGGCTGACGCTCGCCTTTAAAGCGAACCAGGATTGATTCAGGCATATCCAGTGGCATAACACCCGTGGCCGCAGCAAAAGCAACCAGACCAGAACCCGCCGGGAATGAAATACCCAGTGGGAAACGGGTGTGCGAGTCACCACCGGTACCTACGGTATCAGGCAGCAACATACGGTTTAACCAGCTGTGGATAATACCGTCACCAGGACGCAGAGAAACACCACCACGGTTCATGATGAAGTCTGGCAGCGTGTGCTGGGTATCGATATCTACCGGCTTAGGATAAGCGGCAGTGTGACAGAAAGACTGCATGGTTAAATCAGCAGTAAAGCCAAGACACGCCAGGTCTTTCAGTTCGTCACGGGTCATAGGACCAGTGGTATCCTGAGAGCCAACAGTGGTCATCTTAGGCTCGCAGTAAGTGCCAGGACGGATACCGTCAACACCACAGGCTTTACCTACCATTTTCTGTGCCAGCGAGAAGCCTTTGCCAGAATCAGCAGGTTGCTCAGGTTTACGGAACAGATCAGACGGACCTAAGCCTAACGCTTCGCGGGCTTTTTCAGTCAGGCCACGACCGATGATCAGGTTGATACGACCACCAGCGCGTACTTCGTCCAGGATTACCTTAGACTTGTAGCTGTACTCAGCCAGTACTTCGCCAGTTTCACTGTTAGTGATTTTGCCTTCCAGCGGATAGATGTCGATGACATCACCCATGTTCATTTTTTCGACGTCAGCTTCAAATACTAACGCACCGGCATCTTCCATAGTGTTGAAGAAGATTGGCGCTACTTTGCCACCAATACATACACCGCCGCCGCGCTTGTTAGGCACGCCTGGCAGGTCTTCACCGAAGAACCATAAAACAGAGTTTGTTGCAGACTTACGAGAAGAACCGGTACCTACTACGTCACCCACGAAAGCAACCGGATGGCCTTTAGCCTTCACTTCTTCGATTTGCTTCATCGGGCCTTTAACGCCGTGCTCTTCCGGCTCAAGACCGTCACGGGTCATTTTGTAAGCCGCTAGTGCGTGCAGAGGGATATCAGGGCGTGACCATGCATCTGGTGCAGGTGATAAGTCATCGGTGTTAGTTTCACCGGTTACTTTAAATACTGAGTAAGTCATCTTCTCAGGCATTTGCGGACGAGAAGTGAACCACTCACCTTCGGCCCATGACTTGATGATGTCAGTAGCGAATTCGTTGCCTGCTTTGTGTTTTTCTTCTACGTCGTGGAACGCATCAAACATCAGCAGTGTGTGCTTCAGTTCTTTTGCTGCCAGTGGCGCAAGTGCTGCATCGTCCAGTAACTCAACCAGAGTGGCGATGTTGTAACCACCGTGCATGTTACCCAGTAACTCAACCGCTTTCTCTTTGCTGATCAGGTCGCAGCTTACTTCGCCTTTTACAATGGCACTTAAGAAACCAGCTTTTACGTAAGCGGCTTCGTCAACACCAGGAGGTACACGCTCAGAGATTAGTTCCAGCAGAACCTCTTCCTCGCCTGCAGGTGGATTCTTCAGTAATTCTACTAATCCGGCCACTTGTTCCGCGTTTAACGGTTTTGGTGGGATTCCTTCAGCAGCACGCTCTTCTACGTGTTTGCGATATTCTTCTAACACGATGTTTTCCTCATGGTTATTCCTGCCAATTCGAACGGTCCCGGAGCAGGAAGTGACTATTTAAACGCCGGAATTATAACGGCATATATAACGAATTTGAATTTTTATGCAGTTTCGCAGACTTATAGCCGCTATTCAGCCAGACTATTGTTGTAACCACCGGGGTAACAACCGCATTTCTGCTAGCCTCTACGGGGATTCAGCCTGAGTTAGCGCAAACTGTGTTCCGGTACGTTTTCGGCCCGCAGTGGGGAAAAACGCATTAGCCGGCCGCGCGCGCCGTCCGTCAGTACGTATACCGATCCGTCACGACCTACTATCACATCCCGTAAACGCTCATTTATAGTAGCAAAGATTTGCATTGTCGACATGGGATTTTGGTCTAATGCCACCGCATATAACGCCTGATCTTTCAGGCTGCTAACCAGCAGGTGGTTGGCCAGCTCAGGAAAAGCCGAATCCTGATAAACCACTGCCGAGGAAGGCGCTATGGAAGGCGTCCAGTTTAACTCCGGATCCACCATGCCATCATAATGGGTGAACGGCGAAATTTTTGCGCCAGAGTAGTCCATGCCCAGCGTCACCACCGGCCAGCCATAGTTGTTGCCTGCCTCCAACAGGTTAATTTCGTCGCCGCCGTCCGGGCCATGTTCATTGAGCCATATTTTACCAGACTCCGGATCCTCAACCAGCCCCTGCGGATTACGATGGCCAAGCGTATAAATGTAGCTCTGCGTTGCATCGGGCGTGGTATAAAAGGGATTATCCGGTGGTGCGCTGCCGTCTTCGTTAAAGCGCAGCACTTTACCCAGCATGCTGTTTTTTTGCTGCGCCTGCTCACGATAGTCAAAGCCATCACCGCTGGTCATCAACCAGGTGCCGTCGGCCATTTTTAGCAGCCGCCCGCCATAGTGTACCGGCGTATCCTTGGCCGTTTTAACCGTAAATAAACGCTGCACTTCAGGCTTGTCTCCCACCAGCTGCGTCGTGCCGAATGCAAGGTAGTTCTCGCTGTCATCGCCCACCGCGAAACTTAAATACACCCGCCGGGTTTCGGTAAAGTCATCGGCCAGCACAATGTCCAGCAAGCCGCCCTGCCCGGCCACATAGAGCTGGTCAATTTGCAGGGGGATCTCAAGGCGTTGGCCGGCGTTGGTATATTCAATGATAGTGCCGCCGCGTTCCGTGATCAGCCAGCCGCCGAGTGGATTTTCGGCAGCCGCCCAGGGCGAGGCGAGGTAGCCTGCAATCTGGGTTTGATGGAAATTTCCGGTTAACGGTGGCGGGTCATCGGCCTGCGCAGAAAAAGCCCCGAACAGGCTTACTATCCCCGCCAGAAGGGGCATCAACTTTTGACTCCGCTGATGTAACGCTTTGCACATATCGATTAGACTATCAACAACTTGTACTTGGCAGCTTAGCATGAAATTATACGATTTGTGTTGCGCTTTATTGTAAGCAGTGTTGTCATCGGTGCAAGATAAGTCCAAATCAAGCCTGTTGTGAGAGAGTAGTTCTGTAATGTCTGAAAAAGTCGTCGTTTACGAAGTTCAGTCCGACATCAGCCCGGTTACCAAAGCTGGCGCGTTGTTGGTGAGCTGGTTGTTGACCTACACCATTGCCAGTGTGTCTCAGTCACAATTCGTGCTGGCGAATCTGGAGTCACTCGGCGTTATCATTACTGGTAATCAATGGCTTGAACATACCGTACTGGACTGGTGGGGTTTGCTCCCCAAATATGGCTCGGCAGTGTTTGCTGCGCTGTGTATTGCGTTATATGTGAGTGGCCGTGTCGGGCGCATGCTTAAACTACGCAGCAACTGGCTACACCCGCTGGCTGGCGGCCTGGCTATGGCGCTGATGTTAATGCTGATGCAACCACTGCTGGACGTTACCCTTATCGCCGGTACACGCTCTTTTGAGGGCCAGCTCTGGCAGGTAATCGCCGGCATAACCGGCGGTTTAACCTATAAGTTTTTACGCCAGGACGTGGCGCGCTGGATTATCCAGCGGCCGCGTCAGAATGCGCTGTTGTAGCCACAACTAGACCTTT
>JAYZXK010000586.1:0-6845 GCA_036141415.1 Pseudomonadota bacterium | reverse complement strand
ATTTGCAACCGTTCGCGAGGCCAGTAAACGTGTGTATGGCATGCGCCACTTCGATGTACAGATGCTTGGTGGCCAGGTACTGCACTCCGGTAAAATTGCCGAGATGCGTACCGGTGAAGGTAAAACCCTGACCTCTACCTTACCCACTTACTTAAATGCACTCACCGGCCGTGGTGTTCACGTGATTACCGTGAACGATTACCTGGCCAAACGGGATGCAAACTGGAGCCGCAGTTTATTTGAATATCTGGGCTTAACCGTGGGATGTAACATACCAGGACTGGCGCCGGAGCAGAAGCGTGAAGCTTATCAGGCAGATATTACCTACGGTACCAACAACGAATTTGGTTTTGATTACCTGCGCGATAACATGGCGTTCAGTCCTCAGGACCGGGTACAACGTGAACTCTATTACGCGGTAATCGATGAGGTAGACTCCATCCTGATTGACGAAGCCCGTACGCCGCTGATTATCTCAGGTGCCGCCGAAGACAGTTCAGAACTGTACTTACGCATTAACCAGATAATTCCGGAACTAACTAAACAGGATAAAGAAGACGAAGAAGGTAAGCATGGCGATGGTGACTTCACCATTGACGAAAAAGCCAAGCAAATCCACCTGACGGAGCACGGTCAGATTCACGTTGAAGAAATTATGAAACGTGAAGGTCTGCTCAACGAAGAAGAATCGTTATTTGATGCCGGTAATATTTCATTATTGCACCACGTAAATGCGGCCTTACGTGCCCATAAGCTGTTTACCAAAGACGTCGACTACATTGTGAAGGACGATAACATCGTTATTGTTGATGAACATACCGGCCGTACAATGGAAGGCCGACGCTGGTCAGAAGGCTTACACCAGGCGGTTGAAGCCAAAGAAGGCGTGAAGATTCAAAACGAAAACCAGACTCTGGCATCCATTACTTTCCAGAACTATTTCCGTTTATACGAAAAACTGTCGGGTATGACAGGGACGGCAGATACCGAAGCCTTCGAATTTAATCATATCTACAGCCTTGAAACGGTGGTTATTCCTACCAACCGCGCCATGGTACGTGATGACAAGGCAGATTTAATCTACCTGACGGCACAGGAAAAATACGACGCCATCGTCGAAGATATTCGCCGCTGCGTGAAGCGCGGTCAGCCTACGCTGGTAGGTACGGTGTCTATCGAAAACTCTGAGTTGCTGTCACGTATTCTTAAGAAAGAAAAGATCCCCCATAAGGTGCTGAATGCCAAGTTCCATGCTCAGGAAGCCGATATCGTTGCGCAGGCAGGTCGTCCCGGAGCGGTAACTATCGCTACCAACATGGCGGGCCGTGGTACCGATATTGTTCTCGGTGGTAACTGGCAGGCGGAAGTCGATAAGCTGGAAAACCCCACTGAAGCGCAGATTCAAAAGATTAAAGAGCAGTGGGAAAAAGACCACGAAACCGTACTGGCTGCCGGTGGCCTGCACATTATTGGTACCGAGCGCCATGAGTCACGTCGGATCGATAACCAGTTGCGTGGTCGAGCTGGTCGTCAGGGCGACCCGGGTTCATCACGTTTTTACCTGTCACTGGATGATGCCCTGATGCGTATTTTCGCCTCAGAAAAAATGGCCAGCATGATGAAACGTCTGGGCATGGAGAAAGGCGAGGCTATCGAGCACCCGTGGGTAACTCGCGCCATTGAGAATGCCCAGCGTAAGGTAGAAGGACGCAACTTTGATATTCGTAAGCAGTTGCTGGAATACGATGATGTTGCCAACGATCAGCGTAAGGTAATTTACGAGCAGCGTAATGAACTGCTTGATGAGTCGGACATCAGTGAAACAGTGCAGGCAATTCGCGAAGACGTTATCAGTGGCGTGGTAGATGAGTACATTCCACCGCAGTCGCTGGAAGAAATGTGGGATGTGCCCGGACTGGAGCAGCGCCTCAAGGCAGACTTCGCGCTGGACGCGCCAATTCAGCAATGGCTGGATGCGGACGACAAACTGTATGAAGAAAAACTGCGTGAGAAAATTCTGAATGAGTTAAACGCAGCCTACAAAGCCAAAGAAGAAATGGTGGGTGAGCAGGTACTGCGTCAGTTTGAAAAAGCGGTGATGCTGCAGAACCTCGACAGTAACTGGAAAGAACACCTGGCTGCTATGGACCATCTGCGTCAGGGTATCCACTTACGTGGTTATGCTCAGAAGAACCCTAAGCAGGAATATAAGCGTGAAGCTTTTGAGTTATTCTCGAATATGCTGGAAGGCCTCAAACTTGAAGTGATTACGATTTTAAGCCGGGTGCAGGTACGCGCTGAATCCGATGTTGAAAAAGTAGAAGAGCAGCGTCGTCAGGCCGATGATGTACCCAAGAACTTCCAGCATGCTGATGCTGGCGGTAAACCATCAGAAGATGTGAGTGGCCCTCAGGCTGCCATGCGTCAGGGTCCGAAGGTTGGGCGTAATGATCCCTGCCCGTGTGGCTCGGGCAAAAAATACAAGCAGTGTCATGGTAAATTAAGCTAAGCCGACATCGCTGAAAGTAAGAGGCTGGTTATCTGTGAGCAGGTTACCGGCCTTTTTTATAAGTACAACAGGATATGAGTTATGAACTACATAGACGTCGCAGTAGGAGTGATCCTGCGCGATAACCAAACCTATGTCTGTTTGCGCGCCAGTGATAAACACCAGGGTGGTAAGTGGGAGTTTCCGGGGGGCAAAGTCGAGGCGGGCGAGGCGCCAGATGCCGCGCTGGGCAGAGAGTTACAGGAAGAAGTGGCTATTGTTATTACGCACTGTGAGCCCTTAGTACTTATTGAACACGATTACGGTGATAAATGTGTGAGATTGCATGTGTATACCGTGACAGGATTTAACGGCGAACCTACCGGTGCAGAAGGTCAGCCGGGAAAGTGGCTGGCACTGGAGAATTTGAATTATAACGACTTCCCGGCAGCAAACCGGGAAATCATCGATGCGCTGATAGCACAACAGCAGAAAACAGCAGATTAAAACCGGTAGCGTTTAAGTTGTTGCTGCATACGGCTGATTTCGTCGACCAGCTGCGCGCAATTTTGCGCGACCTGGCGGGCGTAATCGCTGTTCTGATTGCCCACATTCTGAATGCTGCTCAGACGTTTCGCCACATCTTCGGTGATGCTGGCCTGCCGTGAGGCCATGGTCGCCGCTTCCTGATTTAACTCAGTAATGGTGGCAACGGCATGCAATGATTTCTCCAAAGACTCGCCGGCGTTTTGTGTCACCTGTACAGTAGCGAATGCATTGTCCTTGTTTTGTTGCATTTTATTTGCTGCCTCGCGACTGCCTTGTTGTAAGCGTTCAATCATCACGCGAATTTCTTCGGTAGAGGACTGAGTGCGGCTGGCCAGTGAGCGGACTTCGTCTGCAACCACGGCGAACCCACGGCCTTGCTCTCCGGCCCGGGCGGCCTCGATCGCCGCATTAAGCGCTAGTAAATTGGTTTGCTCGGCGATATTCCGGATAACGTCCATCACGCCACTGATTTGTTCACTGGCGGCAGCCAGTTCATTGATAACCTGAACCGACGTATCGATATTCTGCGCCTGGGCCTCAATGTCTTTTATGGTTGCCGACAACACGCTGACACTGTTTCGAGTGTCACTGTCGGCAGCGCCGGCGGCTTCATTAGAATGGTTAATGTTAGTGGAGACCGCAACCGCATTTTCCTGCAGCGTTGACAATGCGTCGCCGATGGCACTGGTTTCAGTGGTTAATTCTGTCACTGTCGAACTCGACTTCACCGCGGTGTCGTTAAGTTGTCGGGATTGGGTTAGCATGGTATCGGTGGCCTGATTTACACTCCTCAGCGTGCTTTGTAATTGTGCTAACAGATGATTAAACCCTTTTGCCATCTGACCGAATTCGTCGCTGGTGTCAGCGTTAAAACGAAAGGTTAAGTCGCCTTCTCCAGAGGCAAGATCGTTTACAACGCCAATAAACTCATCCAGTGGTTTACCCACCAGGCGACTAATTAAAAAGAATATGGTTGCCAGAAGGGCGGTACTGCCGAGAACAATTTTAAATAACACCGAAAATACCGCACCAGCCACCATTGACGACTTTTCGTCGCCTGACGCTGCGAGGATAAGTTCATAACCCCATTTTTCAAAGGGAATAATGCTGACATCCCAGTTCTCGTCGCCTTCAGCCAATGCGTTATTCACCGTCGCTTCATTAACGTGGGATGAATACATACGCAGATTACCCTTGCTGTCTTTCAGTGCGACAAAACCGTCCTCCAGTAATTTGCTATTGGTAATGGCCTCTTCGAGTACCTTAAGGTCGGCAGAATACCCTACATACCAAATGCCGATAACTTCCCTTGCCGCGTTAAACATTGGCTCGTAGGCGGTGAGGTAAGGGCTGCCAAGAATATCCACGGCGCCATAATAGGCTTTACGTTGTTTGATTTGCGCCATGGCTTTACCCTGCGGTGCCAGCTTGGTACCAATAGCCCGTTCACCGTCTTTGATAACATTAGTACTGACCCGGATAAACTCATCGCCGGTTTTACTAAACAGCGTAGCGGTACCGCCCATGACGGCGGTAAGACCGTCAACCAAAGCAAAGTTATTGGCCTGTGCTTCGCCGCCAATAAACAATTGGGTGGCCGGTGTCTGCTTGACCATTACCTCGCCGCCCTGCGAGGGGATTCCTATTTTCTCTGCGCGTTCCTTTAACAGCTTCATACTGCTCACCACGCGCTCGTGCATTAATGAGTCAGTAACGGTGAGGATGTTTGTCAGTCTGGCCGACAACTGGTCTTTTTGCTGACTAATTTTATCTTCAGCCTCTGATGAGGCAGTAACAGAAGTAATAATTGCAATCACGGTGGTAAAAGCAATAATTACCACGGTAATAGCGATAAAGAATTTACGCTGAATGGACATATTTACTCCGGCAACTATCGGTTTTGCTGGCGTCCCTGTTTAGCAAAAAATACAGCAACTAAATAGGCTGCTTTGTTATTACTAGTTAATAGTAGAGTAAATTTTCGATTCAGCTAATTTTTTGATATTCATCTGATTGCCGCCGGCGCTTTTAAACAAAAGCGCTGAGTAAGGTATTAAGGTATCGACGGCCCATTGAGGTGACCTGCCAGTCGTTTGCTGTTTCAGTCAGCAATCCATTACTGATAGCCTGAGCTATAGCGTCTTGCTGTGGCGTAGTGAGAGATGTACCAGTGAGTGCCGCAAAATCGGCCTTTGGGCAGGGCTCCACCAGTCGAAAACGGTTCATAAAAAACTCAAAGGCCAGATCGTCTTCCTCGACCTGATTCTGATGATCAAGGTAAGGCCGGTTAAGTGTCATGTAACCACGGGGGTGCTTTACTTTTACCGTGCGGATAATAGATCGATTTTCAATGTTGGTTAATTTGCCATGGGCGCCGCAGCCAATACCAATGTAGTCGCCAAATCGCCAGTAGTTGAGGTTATGCCGGCATTGGTAACCGGGTTTACTGTAGCCGGATATTTCATATTGCTCGTAACCAGATGCCGTCAGTAATTTGTGACCTTCGGCCTGGATATCCCACAGAATATCATCGTCGGGTAATTCTGGCGGCCTGGAGTAAAACGGTGTATTGGGTTCAATAGTAAGCTGATACCAGGACAAATGCTTAGGCTGTTGGTTTATTGCCTGGCTTAAATCATCGAGGGCGTTCTGCAGGGATTGATCCGGCAAGCCGTGCATCAGATCCACGTTAAAGCTTTTAACACCACTTTGCTCGGCCTGGGTAATAGCGAATAAGGCCTGGGCCGGGTCATGAATACGCCCCAGCGCGGTTAAATGCCGGGCCTGAAAGCTTTGAATACCAATAGAAAAACGGTTTACCCCTGCCGCTACGTATCCCTCAAACCGGGCTGCTTCTATGGTGCCGGGATTAGCTTCCAGCGTTATTTCTATGTCCTTCGCAAAAGGCACGCGTTTTTGCGCCTCAGTAAGCAAGTGTCCTATGCTCTCGGGACTAAACAAACTTGGCGTACCGCCGCCAATGAAAATGGTCTCTACCGGCCGCTCACCGGTTAACCGGGCGTCCTGCTCTAAATCGGCCAGTAAATGGGCGATATATTCCTGTTCCGGTAGCCCGCTTTTCAGCGCGTGGGAATTAAAGTCACAGTAGGGGCATTTTTGCACACACCAGGGAATGTGAATGTACAGGCCCAGAGGGGGTAACCGCATTACAGACCTTTGATACGTGCCAGTAATTTCTGCATGGCCTGGCCACGATGACTCACAGCGTTTTTTTGGGCTTTTTCAAGTTCTGCAGCCGTGCATTTAAACTTATCCACATAAAATACCGGGTCGTAGCCAAAACCGCCTTCACCATGGGGATGGCGGGTAATGCTGCCATGCCACTGGCCTTCACTGATATACGGGATGGGGTCGTCAGCGTGGCGCATCATGACCAGAACACACTGAAAGTGTGCGGCCCGGTTTGCGTTGTCTTCGCCTAAAGCGGTAAGCAATCGGGCAATGTTGTCGCTGTCTGAGGCACCTTCACCGGCGTAGCGTGCCGAGTATATGCCTGGTGCCCCCTTAAGTGCATCAACCACCAGGCCAGAGTCATCGGCGATAGCAGGTAACCCGGTTTCCTGCGCCGCATGGCGGGCTTTAATAATGGCATTTTCTACAAAGGTGGTACCGGTCTCCGGCACACTGCTGACGTTAAACTCACTTTGCGGCAGCACTTCAATATTGAGTGGTGCGAACAGGCTGGCAAATTCTTTGACTTTCCCGGCGTTACCGGTAGCCAGAACCACTTTAGCAGGCAGTGACATAATAATTATCTCTTTTTCTTTTTGGCGGTTTTGGACGTTTT
>JAYZXK010000585.1:0-14832 GCA_036141415.1 Pseudomonadota bacterium | reverse complement strand
CTGATCGGGCAAGCCATAATACCAGTGATCGTGTGTATCAGAATTGTGGTGATCGAGAGGCCGGAATTAGTGATCGTGAAATGCCTAATACGCAGCATGTTTGATAAAAAAAGAGGAGAGCTGTTTTCAATATTTATGATTATTGTAGCTGTCCCTTCGTAGACAGGACTGTCCACCTTAATCTTAAGTCCACCTAACTTTTCCTTAGTTTGGGCGGTCATATAAAAACCAGTAGTGAAGTCAGTCCCTTCTACTATGATATTGGTGATTTCTAAATCATTCATGCCATGAAGCTCAAGAGTGAAATAGCTGCGTTCGTCATAAGAGAAAGTAAAAATAAGCAAAGAACCAATCAATACCAATACAACAAACGGATATAGTTTTTTCTTCATAGCACATAACACTAAGCTAAGGGGCAAATGTACAATGCGAAAATCTCGAAGCCGCATTGTATATTTGTCCCAGCGACCCGCGCAGCGGGTTGCGACTTAAGCGTTTTGTTATGTGCACTCTTCCGCTTCATTGTCCAAAAACTCTTGTACTTTTACAGGTGTATCTAAAAATAGAAAGGACGGATATTTATCGGGATATTGGTCTATTTTCCCATGCCAGATTAAATGTACGCAGGCAAATCTACCATCACTGAGAAAAACTAGAACGTCATCATTTGCGTCCGTTTTGCCAAATGCTATTGGCTGTAAATCCCAGAGAGGATGCTTCGGGCCAATCTCCAAATCTAGCTCTTTTTGAATTCCAGCTCTAGCTCTCTTACTTTCTTTTAAAGGCCACCAAGGCTCATTCCACTTGAATTCGTGTTTAGGGAATTCATTTTCAAAGATAGAGCCTTGTTTATCTTTTTTCTTAAACAAATTAAAAAACATAGGATCTCACGAGTGCACATAACACTAAGCTAAGGGGCAAATGCACAATGCGAAAATCGCGAAGCCGCATTGTGTATTTGTCCCAGCAGCCCGCGCAGCGGGTTGCGACTTGAGCGTTTTGTTAGGTGCCTTGCGCGAGATATGCATAGATTGGAACCATTAACCAAACGCCACCGAAAACACCATTTTTAAAAGCTGCGCTATTTTTGATGTTTGTGTTTGAACCTAAATATGACGCAATTGCCAAGATTAGCGCGGCGATAAATAGTACCCAAAATAAACTCAATAGCATAAAAATGCTAAGTACAGTGACACAGCAAACGGTGCTCAAAAAGAAATAGACAGACTCAGGTTTTCTATCAGTTCGAACATACGAAAACCAATATAATCCTGCATACATAACGATGGCAATTAAAAAAAGAATCACTGTTTCCATGTGTAGGCACCTAACACTAAGCTAAGGGGCAAAAGCACAGTGCGAGAATGGCGAAGCCGCATTGTGTTTTTGTCCCAGCAGCCCGCGCAGCGGGATGCGACTTAAGCGTTTTGTTAGGTCGCGGAATTTACTTATTGAACCATTTAACAGAACCTATTCCTCCGCAAATTACGCCAATACTTGAACAAATTAGCATTATTGAAAGCCTGCTTACTGAGCAGCCAAAGTATAAGTCAGTAATTCCCATGCCTAACCCAAAAGCAAAGAACACCCCACCAACTCCAAAAGGTACTTTGAGGGGGTTGCTATTTGTCAATAGATTAGTATTGATTGATGGCGTTTCCCACTCCTCTGATTTGAACCATTTCCAATGCACGAAATTACTGACTACAACCATTGAAAAAAAGGCAAAAGGTGCGAGCAAGAACTCCCATGTTTCCCATGGCATGTCTAACAAATGACCAAACGTATAAGACTGAATTACACCAAAAAGTATGGCCAACAGAAGTATTGCGATATTTATAATTTTCCACATTTGGTAGTGACCTAACACTAAGCTAAGGGGCAAATGTACAATGCGATAATCGCGAAGCCGCACTGTGTTTTTGTCCCAGCGACCCGCGCAGCGGGTTGCGACTTAAGCGTTTTGTTATGCGATCTTTCGAAAACAACCTAATCCCCATGCTATACAAGTGGTTATTAGTAGAGCAACAATGAATACCGAAAGTGAAGAAATGATATCAATTGCGACTCTTTCACACGTGGAAACACTACATAGTGGTGTTGGCTGAATAAACAAAATTAAAACGAAACTGACTACTACAGTTACGTACACAGACCCAACTGATTTTTTCCATATTTTTAAAAGTCCAATCGAGAGCGCCGCTGCAATTAAATTAGTAGCAATGTAAGTGAAAATTGATACTACTTCAGTGCTCATATTTCAATTCCTTCTAGAGCGCATAACACCAAGCTAAGGGGCAAATGCACAATGCGAAAATCGCGAAGCCGCATTGTGTATTTGTCCCAGCAGCCCGCGCAGCGGGATGCGACTTAAGCGTTTTGTTAGGTGGCTTTTGTGCGCGTCGGGCGGTTACCCTCCACCGCCACAAGGTGGGCGATTTTACGACCCTAATTGTCACCGATACTGTGTATTTACTGGCGCGCATAACCACTATAGTTTGTTGCTTATTGAAGCCAAAGCATTCTCAATGTTTTCTTGAGTAATTGAATGAACTAATATCAAGTTTTCGATATGAAAAAAGCCGTTAATGGTAGCCAATTCGTACTCTGCATCTTGTAAAAATCTAGTTAGATCGTAAAACGTGAATGTTCTAATTTCACCCTCTTTTACAGTAACATCCAGTTCAATCCAGCCCTTAGATTCTGTTTCAAACTTCATTAATGAATCCCACTCGGGTGGAAAATGTATATTCACTATGTAGTCACCTAACACTAAGCTAAGGGGCAAAAGCACAGTGCGATAATTGCGAAGCCGCACTGTGTTTTTGTCCCAGCGACCCGCGCAGCGGGTTGCGACTTGAGCGTTTTGTTAGGTTTCCTATACATCGTTCTCTAATACATCCTTTAATTCTTCCTGAGCAAACTATCGAGTTTCCGTGTGAAGCATCTCCTCAAAAAACTGTCTACTTGCTGAAAGAGAACTGAAATTAATAATTATCGCAGTTAGCCCGTCAATGAAATCGCGATCTCCCTTTTCCCAGTTCCAGTGAGACATAGCCCAACTTGAGACTCTACTCTCTATCGCTGCACTAAAATATCCTCTTGGATTATATTCTAATGCGGATAGTCCATCGTTAATCGTTTCTTGAATCATGTATATTGGCGGTTCTGCGTGATTCTCAGCAATATCCATGACAATTTGAAGCTGCTTCTCAACTTCTTCGTACGTTAATACAGATGGCAGTTTGTCAAATTCAGGGAGCATAACTATCGGAAACCTAACACTAAGCTAAGGGGCAAAAGCACAATGCGAAAATGGCGAAGCCGCATTGTGTTTTTGTCCCAGCGACCCGCGCAGCGGGTTGCGACTTGAGCGTTTTGTTATGTGGCAGTTGTTCAAAACAACACTTTTGATGGGGGATTGAGATTATATTGCTTAGCAATTTGGTCAATGATTTCGCCATAGCCTTTAACCACTCCTTCAGTCCAGTTGTCCCATTCAAATATTAATACACTACCGCTCTTTGTTAACTCAACTTTGCCATAGTCTATCCAAGCGTCAAAGCCTTTGTATTGGCTTTTAGTTTTCCAGCCTGCACGTATTAAATCATCAATTATAATGTTGAATGCTTCAGTGGGGATGTCATCTATTCGCTTTTTAAATAGAGATAAAAGCATTCAATATTCCTGCTGCCACATAACACTAAGCTAAGGGGCAAAAGCACAGTGCGAAAGTAGCGAAGCCGCACTGTGTTTTTGTCCCAGCGACCCGCCCCGCGGGTTGCGACTTGAGCGTTTTGTTATGTGGCATTGGCTAATACCACCCCTGATCTGGTTTTTCGTTGAGAATTTGCATTGCTGCTGCACAGAGGTCCTCGCCTACGATTTGGTTTTCGCCCCAATCTTGATTCCATTTTTCACCACATTCGCATGCTATGGCGCGGAACGAGCAATCCTCCTCGGTGCGAAGAAATCTTACGAATTTTGCTTTTTCAACATCCATTATTAGGACTAATTCATCCTTGAAATTCATTATTAAACCTCTGACACATAACACTAAGCTAAGGGGCAAAAGCACAATGCGAAAATAGCGAAGCCGCATTGTGTTTTTGTCCCAGCAGCCCGCGCAGCGGGATGCGACTTGAGCGTTTTGTTATGTGACACTCTTAAAACTACCACCGTGCTTTTAACCGTTTGCTAACTACCCCTAGTATTATAGGAACTTTGGAAATTTAAAACGTATTCTCTAACATCTTTCCATAGTTTCCTTTCTGCAATTTCAGGATCAAGTCCCTCCGCTTTAAAGATACCATTTACAAATGTCGATATATCTAGGGGAAGCTGAGAAATCAGGTAGTTATATTCATTGCCCATTGAGCAAAAGCCTAATTTGGAACAGAGGTCGTATTGCAAATACTGTGCATATTTTTTATCTATATTTACATCCATTTAGCGTCCTTTTTTCACTGGCACATAACACCTAAATATGGGGCACAAACAGGCAGGCTATAATGGCGAAGCCGCCTGCCTGTTTGTGTCCCAGCCCGCCTGCGGGCGACATAATTTTTTTGTTATACGTAAACCCTATAACAACCTTTGAATATTGGTTAAGAGTTCCGATATGTTTTTTTGAAAAAGATCTTCCCCTGACTCTGGAACAATTGGTTTTAGCATTTCCCATTGCCCATTTCCTTTGTACTCTTCCACACCGCCAAAACCTTCCTCGCCATCCCAAAACACCATGAACCGAGATTTACCATTGGCATAAATACATTGCATTGAACCACAATAATCCGTTTCGGTATCCTTTGTACATTCCCTGTAACCATTGTTTAGTAACAACTCTACAATTGTTTTTTTAATCTTGTGATATTCATGCATTCTGATTTACGTATAACGCCCTAATTTGGCGGCACAAACGCGTGGGCTACACTGCGAAGCAGCCCGCGTGTTTGTGTCCCCAACATTTGATTGTTAGTTACCATACCACCCTGACCAACTAGTGGGTTCCGGATACTTAAATTTGTATGCAGAAATTTCCTCTTGAGTGGCATATTTGAAGTAAACACCAATGTAATCACTTAAGTATTCTTCACCTTCGCCCATTCTCCAAAATATACTACCTGCTGGTTGTTCTGGAAACCTCTCCCATGGCGGGATGGGCGGAGAGTTTTTGAGTTCGTTTTCATATCTGGCTTTTAACATTTCTTCCCATTCTCTTTGATGTTTTAAATAGGCCTCCCAATCTTCCTGAGATACACCCTGTGGAGGAGTGTTGTAATCTTCTGCCATGGAGAACTCCGAAACAAAGAACACGAAAAAAATTAAAACTAGTAAACGCATAAAGGGAACTAACCGCCCCACTTAGGGGCAAATACACGTAGGCTAAAATTGGAGCGAAGCGACTGGGCCTACGTGTATTTGTCCCAGCCCGCTTGCGGGCGACTACAGTGGTTTGTTAGCCCTTCTCATTTGCCAATTTATCCTGAAGTTCTATGCTTTTTTGGATAAGAATATCTAATACTTTTTCGAAAAGATCTATATAAGAAAAATAACTTTGCTCGCTTTTCATTTTAAACGGATTGGAACTGATTAGTGGGTTTGTAGGTTTTGAAGAATTTCTGACTAAGCCCAATGGTTTTGAATCGGTATGAGCAAAGAACTTATCTCGGAGATAACTTAATTCTTGGTGAGTACTCCATTGAGATTCGTTTAATTTTTCTTCCAATTTTACACCGGGATAGCTCGTAGCTGTCTTAGTTTTACCATTACCCGAAAATGGTCTTTTGTACGACACAATCATTGCACATTGAAGAGATCTTGCAATCGTTTTGTCCTTTTTGTTGGAAAACGGTTCATTAAAGTATTTTTCAGTAACGATAATTTTCGCAATTGCTAGTGCTTGATTAACATCTTCTATTGATAGAATTATTCTATTTAATTGCTTTTCACTCACAGTTTTACTTCCTTGTCGTTACCTTGGGGCTAACAATTTAATAGATTTCAAAATGGTGTAAACATTTACACCATTTTGACTTTTATTTTTAAACCTTAAGATACGCTTTATTTTATTAAAATCAATTCTTTGCAGCGCACCGTTTTGGTCTGGCTTACCTATTAGGTATGAAATACGCCAAAGTGGTTTCTTATTTAATCGTGACCTACTTTTCTTAAAAGTGGGTCAGTAGCACTACATAATCCCATCTTCTGGTCAGTATTTCCTGGTTTTTTATCCTGCTAGTTTAGTCACTTTTGGAAGCCGCTATGCAATCGCCATTTTTATTAGCCATACAGGAATTTATGATCGTTAAGCGATACGCTAAAAGAACAATTCAAACCTATTTATATTGGATTGCTGACTATATTCGCCACCAGAAATATCAGCACCCCAAAAAAATGGGCGACCATGAAGTGCAGCAATATTTAACCTATTTATCAATTAAACGTCAGTTATCAGCTAGCAGTCAAACAAGTGCGTTAAATGCCCTCGCCTTCCTGTATAACAAATACCTTGGGCAACCACTTAGTGATGAATTGGAGTTTGTTAACAGCGGTAAGGCCCGCAAACTGCCCGTTGTGCTTACTATTGCTGAAGTGCAAAAGTTGCTCAGCCATATTCCAGAACACCAGTGGTTACCGGTTTCCTTACTTTATGGCAGCGGATTGCGTTTAATGGAGTGCGTCAGGCTTCGCGTGAAAGATATTGATTTTGATTATAAATGTATTCGCATCTGGTTTGGCAAAGGCGCAAAACATCGGGTTGTCACCCTGTCCGATACGCTCGTTACTCCGCTTAAACTCCAATGCGAAAAAGTGGCCCTGCAACTTAAAAGAGATCTACAGAACCCTGAGTTTAAAGGTGTATGGATGCCTAATCAGTTGGATAAGAAATTTAAATCAGCCAATACATCATTAGAATGGCAGTATCTCTTCCCGGCACGCAAATTAAGTACGGATCCAGAAAGTAACCTTACCCGCCGTCATCATATTGATGAAAAGCAAATTCAGCGTGTTGTACGCCATACCGCCCACGATATAGGCTTGGAAAAAGCCGTAACACCGCATACGTTACGCCATTCGTTTGCAACACATTTACTATTAAAAGGGGCTGATATTAGAACAGTGCAAGACCAACTGGGCCATGCCGATGTGAAAACCACCCAAATCTATACGCACATATTACAACGAGGCGGCAATGCGGTGATAAGCCCGCTCGAGCTACTTAAGTAAAAAGCGGGCCTTTCCTGCTTTTCAATCACTCTTTATCGTAAAGAATATCCATAACATCAGCCAGTTCGGTTTTACCGGCGCGCACTTCTTCTTCACTCATATCGGCAATTTCATGCGGGAACACTAACCAATCGTCACTTTCGTTTACGTAATAGTCAGGCACGATATCGGTTTTATTGTTCTGCGGCTTGTAATACGGGCAGGCAATTCGAATATCTTTTGGCATGTTCAGGCGCATCAGCTTTTTAATTTGCTTAATTAATGCATCCACGCTGCGGCCCGAGTCAAATACATCATCAACAATCAGCAGTGCGTCTTCGGCATTCGCATTTTCAATCAGATAATGCAGGCCATGTACGCGAATCTCTTTGCTTTGCTTGTTAATGCCGTAATAAGAAGAGGTTCTTACCGCTATATGGTCGGTGGGAAATTTTTTAAATTCAAAAAACTCCTGTACCGCAATACCGATAGGTGCGCCGCCCCGCCAGATCCCAACAATAAATTGCGGACGAAAGCCGTCCTTATACACTTTGGAGGCAAGTCGAAATGAATCCTGAAGCAGATCCGCCGACGTAATAAAGACTTTATTCATAGAATCGGTAACCGAGCGAAAGAAAAGAAAAAGATTATAGAAAATTTTATGCCACAATGCACGGCAAAACCCAAAAACCTGACCATTTAATCAAGTTTTTACGATTCCTGCTGTAAAACCTTAGCCGGTTGTACTTTCATGGCCCGTTGCGCGGGATACCAGCTCGCCAGCAGGCATAATCCTAAGGAAAACAGGGTTACCCAAACCACCTGATGCCATTGCATATCAATGGGTAAGCCGGGGCCGTCGGCAGATAACGCCAGGTATATCCCGAAAAACTGAAGGATATCGTTGATATACACCACCGCTAAAATGCCCAGCAAGGCACCAATCAGTGCGCCTTTAAGGCCGTTAAAGATGCCATTAAGCATAAATATGGCGCGCACCGTGGCTACCGTCATGCCCTGGGAAAGCAAAATGGCAATGTCACCACTTTTTTCCGACACCACCATCACCAGGGCAGACACAATATTAAATGCCGCCACCGCAATAATCAGCAACAGCATTAAAAACATCATATTCTTTTCCATTTTTACCGCATCGAACAAAGGCCCCTGGCGCGAATGCCAGTTACTGGTTGAATAACCCGCCTGTTCAAGCTCAGCTACCACGCCCTGGTAATTAAACGCATTGTTTAAAAACAGGCGCACATCCGCCGGGCTATCTTTGGGTTTGCGCAGTAACCGGGTTAAATCGTCGAGCCGTAAATAAATCACTTTGTCGTCAAGCTGTGAGCCCAGGTTAAATAATGCGGCAATGGTTACCAGGCGCTGACTCGGCATGCGGCCAAAGGGCGTATACACGCTGGCACCGGCAGCCATTACCCGTATTTGGTCGCCCACATTCACGCTTAGCTCCTGCGCCAGTGCGCGGCTGATGATAGCGCCAAACTTAATCTCCTCAAGGCGCTCAAAATTACCTTCCAGCATGTAGTCGCTCACAATGCTGTGTTTGCCCATTATTGCCGGATCCACGCCCTGTAATTGCACGCCGCGCAAAGCCTGGCGGGATTGCACCAGGCCTTCTGCTTCCCTGAAGGGGCTGGCGGCCCGCACTTCCGTTAAGGGCAGTTGCAGCACGTCATCAACACTGGCGTTATGCGCTACCACCTGTGGCACAATGCCTAAAATCCGCTGGCGTAGCTGAGCTTCAAAGCCGTTCATTACCGAAAGCACAATAATCAGCGACATAAGCCCCAGGGCAATCCCGGCTACCGAGAAGCGGTTAATAAAGGCTACAAAGCTGTTGTGTTTGCCTGCGGTGGAGTAACGCAGTGCAATATAGGCGGAAAGCGGATAGGCCATGAAATTTCACCTGTACCTGGGCAGTGGGGGCTTGGTATTCATCCTTCCCTGCACTACTCTTAATCAATACGGTACGTTGTACGTTTTAATGATAAACAAAGACTTAAGCTCGGTGCATAATACGTGTAAGCTACCCTGCACACAAGTCAGCCTGGAGAGTATTGTGGAATCGTTAACCCTGGCAGAAAAACAAGCTCAGTTTAATGAGTTTTTCTTAATCAGCCACGCTATTAAGGTCAATATGCGTCAGCTCGACGAGCACTTTGCCCTGCCAGACAACGAACAACTCGAAGACCACATGCCCTACGCCTTTCGCATAGCCAGCGAGATGGCTTCCATTGAATCCCAGGCGCTGCGCCCGTTGCGTAACCTTAGCGACCACGCATCCGAACTGGTTAACTACCTTAATCATCAGTCACGCAAAATCGATTTGATGATGTCTTACATTTTACACCAACAGGACGATCCGGATTACCGCTTTGAAAGTATCAGGTTCGGCGGCGGTGGCGTGATCATTGAACACCCCACCCCATTGGATGTAGGCACTCAGGCAGAACTTAAACTGTTCGTCTCCGAAGAAGCCGCGGCCATTTTCTGCTACGGCGAAGTTATTACTTGCCAGCAGGAATCGGACGGCTACCATATAGCCTTCATTTTTACCCGGATCCGCGAACAGGATCAGGAACTGTTAGTCAGAGCCAGTTTGCATTTACAAACGCAGCAGCTGCGCAAGCGCAGCCAGAATAAAAACGCTTAACCTGCAAGCCATAAATAAAAACGCTCAAAAAAGAATCGTTAAGGAATCATGACAACCACGCTTAATTCTTTGCCACTGCCCAAAACCAAGTCGTCAGCCGGTTTTCAGGACCAACAACAATGGGGGCAGTTGCAAGGCAGTAGCCGCGCGCTCGCCGTTGCCCAGGCCAGTCAGCAGGCCGGCCGCCCTATCGTGCTGGTTACCGCCGATACGCCTTCGGCGCTCAAACTCGAAAAAGAAATCCGCTATTTTCAGGGCAGTCAGCACAGTGTTCCGGTTACTCTGTTCCCCGACTGGGAAACCCTGCCTTACGATACGTTCTCGCCGCACCAGGATATTATTTCCCAGCGTCTGGAAACCCTGTTCCGGTTAACCCAGGAACCCAGCGGCATCTTTATTGTGCCCATCAATACCCTGATGCAGCGTTTGGCCCCGGTGGAATACATTGGTCAACATTTATTGCTGTTAAAGCGTGGCCAGCAACTGGATCGCGACCAGTTTCGCCGCCAGTTGGAGCAAGCCGGTTATCTGCATGTCAGCCAGGTAATGAGCCATAGCGAGTTTTCTATTCGCGGTAGTATTATCGACCTTTACCCCATGGGCTCTAAAGATCCCTACCGTATCGATTTGTTCGATGACGAGGTCGACAGCATTCGCCTGTTCGATCCCGACACCCAGCGCTCAAGCAATGCGGTAGAAGAGATCCGCATGTTACCGGCCCGGGAATTTCCCACCGATAAAGCCGCGCTCAACCTGTTTCGTCAGCAGTTTTTAGAGCGCTTCGACGCCAGTAACAGCGCCGAGTCGGTGTTTAATCAAATTACCCGTGGCACCATGCCAAGCGGAGTGGAGTATTATCTGCCGCTGTTTTTCGAGAAAACCGCCACGTTATTTGATTACTTTCATCCCGACACCCTTATTTTGCTGCATGGCGATGTCAGTGATGCCTGCGAATTCTTCTGGGCAGATCTTAACGAGCGTTATGAGCAATACCGCTACAACAAACACCGCCCATTGCTGGCACCCATGGAACTGTTTTTACCGGTTAACGAATTATTCGCCGGCCTCAAACAATGGCCGCGGGTCGCGCTGGCTTCACAGCCCCTCGACGAGGTTGCCGGTAAACACAACCTGCATTGCGAAAAGCTCGACGATATCGCCTTAAATCCGCAAAAAAAGCAGCCCGCCCAGGCTTTATTAACCACCTTGTCAGAAGCCAGCGAGCGCGGTGCTAAAGTACTGTTTTGTGCCGAATCACAGGGTAGGCGGGAAAACCTACTCGGCATTTTAAGCAAGTACCAAATTAAGCCCGCAGAGTTTGCCCACTTCGACGATTTTCTTACCAGCCACGAAACAGTTGGTATCTCTATTGGCATGGTGGAACACAGTTTCCGCTGGAAAAATCCCGACGGTGAGCTGCTGTTTATCACCGAAACCCAGCTACTCGGCCATAAAATCAGTCAGCGCCGCTTACGTACCGCGCAAAAGCCCACCGACGAAAACGCCATTATTCGAAACTTGGCAGAACTCTCTGTGGGCCAGCCGGTGGTGCATCTCGACCACGGCGTAGGCCGCTATATTGGCCTGCAAACCTTAGATGCCGGTGGCGTCACTACCGAATTTTTAACCATTGAGTACGCCAAACAGGCCAAGTTATATGTGCCGGTGGCCTCGCTGCATTTAATTTCGCGCTACAGCGGCGGTGAGCAGGATTCAGCGCCGCTGCATAGCCTGGGCTCCGATGCCTGGGAAAAAGCCAAGAAGAGAGCCGCCGAGCGGGTGCGCGACGTAGCCGCAGAACTGCTCGACGTGTATGCCAAACGCGCTGCCAAGCCCGGCTTTGCCTACCCCATTACCTGGGAAGAATATCAGTCCTTTGCCGACAGTTTTCCGTTTGAAGAAACCGCCGACCAGATGCAGGCCATCAACGCGGTTATTCAGGATATGGGTAGCCCGCAGGCTATGGACCGCCTGGTGTGCGGCGACGTGGGCTTTGGTAAAACCGAAGTGGCTATGCGCGCCGCTTTCTTAGCCGCTAATCAGGGTAAACAGGTGGCTATACTGGTGCCCACTACTCTGCTGGCGCAGCAACACTTCGAAAACTTTAAAGACCGTTTTGCTAACTGGCCGTTCCGCATTGAGGTGGTATCCCGCTTTGTTAGCGGAAAAGCCACCAAATCGGTGATGGACGGTATCGAAAGCGGCACCGTGGATATTGTGGTGGGTACCCATAAACTGCTCAGCGATACGATTCAGTTTAATGATCTGGGCCTCGTCATCATCGACGAAGAACACCGCTTTGGCGTGCGCCAGAAAGAGAAGTTTAAAGCCCTGCGCGCCGATGTGGACATTCTTACCCTTACCGCTACGCCAATTCCGCGTACGCTGAATATGGCCATGTCGGGCATGCGTGACTTATCGATTATCGCCACCGCCCCGGCCAAGCGTCTGGCCATCAAAACCTTTGTGCAACAGCGCGATAAAGCGGTAATACGCGAAGCCATCATGCGTGAAATTCTGCGCGGCGGTCAGGTGTACTTCCTGCACAACGAGGTAGAAAGTATTGCCCGCACCGCCGAAGAAATCGCCGAAATAGTGCCTGAAGCCCGCATTGCTGTAGGCCACGGTCAGATGCGTGAGCGTGAGCTGGAGTCGGTAATGAGTGATTTTTATCATCAGCGCTTTAATGTGCTGGTGTGTACCACCATTATCGAAACCGGTATCGACGTGCCCACCGCCAACACGATTATTATGGACCGTGCCGACCATCTCGGCCTGGCGCAGTTGCACCAGTTGCGCGGCCGGGTTGGCCGTTCACACCACCAGGCCTATGCCTATTTGTTAACCCCGCATCCTAAGCGCATGACCCGCGATGCAGCTAAGCGTCTGGAAGCCATTGCCAGCCTCGAAGACTTAGGCGCAGGCTTCGCTCTTGCCACCCACGATCTGGAAATTCGTGGTGCCGGTGAGTTACTCGGCGAAGACCAGTCCGGCCAAATCGCCAGTGTGGGTTATTCACTGTACATGGATATGCTGGAACAAGCGGTCGATGCCCTTAAAGCAGGTAAAGAGCCGTCACTCAGCGATGCTAACCGCCTGCATACCGAAATCGAATTGCGCATCCCGGCGCTGTTGCCGGAAGATTATATTGCCGATGTGAATACCCGGTTGTCTCTGTACAAGCAACTGGCCAGTTGTAAAAACAGCGACGATATCGAGGCCTTCCAGATTGAATGTATCGATCGTTTTGGTCTGCTACCGGATGCCGCGAAAAACCTTATTGCAGTGGCCGAGCTTAAACTCAAAGCCCGCCGCGTAGGTATTTATAAGGTCGAAATGACCGCTACTGGTGGTACTATCGAATTTAACGAAGACACCCCGGTAGACCCCGGTTTTATTATCCAGCTGGTACAAACCCGCAATAAAATGTTTAAGTTTGAAGGCAGTCAAAAACTGCGGATCGTGAAGAAAACCGAGACAGCCCGCGAACGATTAGCTATGGTGGACGGGCTTATAGAAGAATTTGCCAGGGAGATCAGCCAGGCATGAGGCGTATAATTGGTAGCCTGCTCGCATTTAGTTGTATAACCGCTTACCCGGTACACGCTAACGACGAAGACAAATGGTGGTTCGACATCGAGGTAATGCTGTTCGCCCGCGATACCGCGGTGAGCGATCTGGCCGAACGGTTTGAACGTCAACAGGTATTAAGTACACCCAACACCGACTGGGATTTACTCACTGAGTATTACCAGCCAGACATTACCATGGTGTATAACTCATTACCGGTTTGCAATGCCCCCACGTCACCACTGTGGGCAGAGGCGCCCTCACAGGAAGAGATCCTGCGCGATTATTATATCGCGCCGGAGCCGGAAGAACCTGCAATAGATGATCAAGCCGGGCTTGTTGAAAGCGGCAATGAGGACAGCGAGTTATTCAGTGATGAAAACAGCGACGTTACTGACGACGAACAATTTATGTTGGCTGATGAAACCACACAGGGCATAGCAGCTACAGAGAATACCTTTGTTGAACCAGAGCCTGAAATTATCCCCCCTGCGCCTGGGGCCATTGCTGCCTACTGGTTGTCATTTAACTTAAATGAAGAACAGCTCACGCCGGTAAGCGTAAAGCGCCGCCCGCTCAATTGCGTTACGCCCTCAGAGCCGAATTTAAACCCGCAAAGCTGGCAGTGGCAGCAACCGGATCTCTACGTGCCGCCGCGTCAGCAAACGCCGCTTTATGTGCACGGAGCCGATTTTAAACGGGCTAACGGCCCGCATCTGCTACCACCTAACCAGCTCACCCAGAATGATATCTACACCAGCATTCGCTGGCGCAAAGGTATCGAGCGGCTGGCTCACTTTAGCTGGCGTCAGCAGGTTAAATTTGGTCAGGATAAAGCCGAAACCCTGCGTTTATTTGCCGGTCAGAACTTTGCTCAGCAGTTTACTAAAAATGGCGATCTGCGCCCGCAACAATTGCCGTCCGGCAACGAGCCCTTGGCAGAACAAAACGCCGAGCTGGCAGAACCGGCAGACAGTTTTTTTGCCGAGCTGAATCAGCGCCTCAATAACCCGCAGCCAATCAGTTTTTCCGGTATGACGGCACCACCGGAAACCAACGATGACGGCAATACTCAGTCGGATGTGAAGCGTTTATCGCCCATCTGGGAGCTTGACGGCTTTATTCAGATATACCTCAAATACATCAACCAGGTGCCCTACCTGCACATTAACAGCGAGCTGTTTTATCGACAGCCAGTGCTTTCGGCCACTAGCCTGCCCGGCGCTGCGCCGGCCTACGAGCTGGTCTCTATTCCGTTTTCCCAGCAGCGCCGCGTGATCAGTACACAACTGCATTATTTTGATCATCCGCTGTTTGGCATGCTGGTACAAATCCGCCGTTACGATCGCCCCGCAGCGCCGCAACCCGCCGAGGACCAA
>JAYZXK010000584.1:0-6391 GCA_036141415.1 Pseudomonadota bacterium | reverse complement strand
CGCTCCGGATGCGTCATGAAAAAGTGCAACAACTTGTATTCAGTAGGCCCCATATCCAGCGCTTCGTCATTAGCCATAACGCGATGTGAAATAGGCTCTAATTTAAGACCGTTGAATTCAATGGGTTGTTCATTTGAGGTGGGTGTAACGCGGCGCATCACTGCCTTAATACGAGCCACCAGCTCCTTGGGCGAAAACGGTTTGGTAATGTAATCGTCGGCACCGGCATCCAGGCCACGGATTTTATCGTCTTCCTCACCGCGAGCGGTCAGCATGATTACCGGAATATCGCGGGTAAATTCATGTTGTTTCAGGCTCTTGGCCAGTTGAACGCCGCTACCACCAGGTAGCATCCAGTCCAGCAAAATTAAATCAGGATAAGGTTCTACCAGCTTTTGTTGCGCGATATCATAATCTTCGGCTTCGATAGTCTCAAATCCCGACTGTTCCAGCACAAAAGATAGCATGTCGCGAATAGGCGCTTCATCCTCTACCAACAAGACTCTTCTTGACATAGATTTTTTCCAGCTCATAACAAAACGCCGCTATTATTATCAGGGTGTGTGACAATTTTATTAAACGATTACATTTATATGTCAAGTTTGTGACTGCGATTACCTGAATTATTGGGATGATTGCGTAAATAAATATGCCCGATATCTTACCAGGGCCAATAAATGTTAGCGAAAATGTAAAGATGATTTGAATATAAAAAAGCTTGGCGTAATATGAAGGCTATTAGGTCATTGCGCTAATCATCAAGAACTCAAGCTAAGAACTTGTCTATTCAGCAATTAACACATATTCTTGAAAGAGTTCAAAAACTCATCAGTATTATTAGATAGGTATCAGATGGCGTCGGTTCAGACAGGATTGTCGAGAAAGCTACTAACACGCGTGTTGTCGGTATACTTCTTTCTGACTTTCATTGTGACCGTTGGTCAAATTTTTACCGAGTACCTTAGTACCAAGAGCCACATTGAATCTGAACTCCAGACCCTGAAAAACACGTTCTCTACCAGTCTTACCCGGGCCATATGGGAAGTAAACATTCCTCAGGCACAATCGATTGCCGAAGGACTCATGGAGTTACCCATAGTTACCGGCGTACAAATTCGTGATGAAAATGGCGATTACATTGCTGACTTAGGCGTAACCATTGCGCAAATTCGCGCCCCTTTCACCAGCGGCGAGCTGGAAGATCATGACGGCGGCCTGTTCAGTTACAGTTTTCCATTGATATTTGAATTCTCCAACCGTGCCTCGACAGTGGGCGATGTGACCCTGTATTCCAATTTCGATATTATTTTCGGTCGTATCGAAGTGGGGATTTTCTTTTTAATCGGCAACGCAATTGTTAAAACCGCTTTCCTGGTATTTCTGTTTATGACCGCCTTCCGCCGCATGCTGTCGGATCCGTTAATGGAAGTAACGCAAAAAATGAGCGCGTTTAATCCGGACAATCCGGAGCAGTCGAAAATTTTCTTAACCCTCGACGACGACAATGAACTGCGTCTGCTGCAATATTCCTACAATCAGGTAATTGATGATCTGATTGTCTCCCAGCAACAGCTGAAAAATACGCAAAGTGAGTTGCAGCGAGTGAATAAAAAACTCGACGACCAGAACCTATTACTGGAACAGGAAGTGGCCAAGAAAACCGCTTCACTGAGTCAGATCATGCTGGATCTGGAACGTCAGAAAGACGAACTCATTGCCAATCAACGTGAGCTTCGCCAGGAAAATGAAAACCGGCAGTACATCGAAAACGTGTTAAGGGATAAAAACAAGGAACTGGCCCAGTCTATGGAGAACCTCAAACTGGCTCAGGATCAGTTGCTGGAGTCTGAACGAATGGCTTCTCTGGGTGGTCTGGTAGCCGGTATAGCCCACGATGTGAATACTCCCCTTGGCGTTGGGGTTACCGCCGCCAGCTTTCTTAATGAGCGTCTGGCTGAAGTACGTAGCAATTATGAAAATAAATCGCTTAGCAATAAAACCATGGCGTCGTTTTTGGATGAAACGGAACAAACCACCAATCTGCTTCTGACTAACCTAAACCGGGCATCTGACCTTATCACCAGCTTTAAGCAGGTCGCCGTCGATCAAACCAGTGAAGCAGAACGGGTGTTTAACCTGAATAATTATCTGCATGAGATTTTACAATCCCTTGGGCCGTCATTTAAACACACCCAGCACCAGGTAAATGTACAGTGCCCTGACGACCTGTACATTCGCTCAGCCCCGGGTATCATTGCCCAGGTGATCACCAATATGATCATGAACTCCATAATCCATGGCTTTGAGAACAAGCCTGACGGCCATATAGATATTGTCGTGAAACAGGATGGTGAAGACGTCCTGCTCACCTATCAGGACGATGGCTGCGGTATCCCTGCCGACCAGCTCAGCCGCCTTTTTGATGCGTTTTTTACCACTAAGCGTGGTGAGGGCGGCAGCGGCCTGGGCACTCACATTATGTATAACCTGGTTACTCAGGCACTCGATGGCAATATTGAAGCCAGCAGTGAACCTGGCAATGGCTTACGTTACGAGCTCCGTTTCCCGGCAAGAACCTGATAGTCGCGCCCCTTAACCGGTGAATTCACCCGCAGCAGTTGCGCAGTTCCCAGTGCGCTGCTAACCTTTCGGCCTTTTCAAAATGACAGATCTTGTTTATGTGGTTTAAGAATATAAAAGCCTACCGGCTCACCCAGCCGCTGGCCCTGAATGATGATGAATTGCAAACGGCGTTAAATGAACTCGCCTTTCGCCCTTGTGGCAGCCAGGAAAGTGCGACCATGGGCTTTGTCTCGCCATTACACGACGCTGGCCAGAATACCCTGCTGTTCCACCAGACTCAGTTGCGTTACTGGATAACGCTGAAGAAGCAGGAACGACTGTTACCTTCTTCGGTTGTTAATTCTGAGCTGGCCGACAAAGTCGCCCAAATTGAAGCAGAAACCGGCTCACCTGTGGGTAAAAAAGCGCAGTCAGATCTGAAACAGGAAATAATTACCCGCTTGTTACCCCAGGCTTTTGTGAAAAACTCTTATACCAATGGGTTTATCTCTATTGCTGACAACCTGGTCATTGTAGATGCCAGTGCTGATGGCAAAGCCGAAGCCTTCCTGGCCATGGTCCGTAAAGCCCTGGGCTCATTGCCAGTGGTTCCCCTGGTTCGCCACAGCCTGCAAAGTGAACTCACTCACTGGTTAACCGACAAGCCGCCTGCCAAAATTGAATTACTGGAAGAAGCAGAATTTAAATCCACAGATGAAGTCGGCAGTGTTATTCGTTGTAAAAACCAACCGCTGGACAGCGAAGAAATTCAGCTCCACCTGGATGCCGGTAAGCTGGTACAAAAAGTGGCTTTTGAATTCGACGAAACGCTGGAAGCAGTAATCCAGGAAGACGGTTCGGTAAAACGCATTAAGTTTACCGACCGGATTAAAGAAGAAACCCAGGATATTCCAAAGGATCAGGTTGCCGCCCGCTTAGACGCGGAGTTCAGCCTGATGTCTGCCGAGATGTGTGCCTTTGTTAATTTCCTGAGCGAAGCGTTAGACCTCGATAAAGACAGTTAAGCAGACTCCATGGCCCTACGCTGCAGCACCGGTTGCCAGCGGCGTTGGGTCAGGTTGCGCCATACTCGCTCCATAGGCCCGCTGTTAAAGCGCTTAAGCCACCAGTGTGAGAAACCCAGTTGCACAGCCCATATAGCAATCACGATGAGGGTAAGTGAACTACGCTGTAATTCAGCAAATAACCCCATCCCCCAGCCATAAAAAATGAAACAACAAAGCACCGTTTGCAGCAGATAATTAGTTAACGCCATCTGCCCTACCGGAGCTAAATAATTTACCACCGCCCCTTGCCAGTTATTCCCCGCCACTTTTACCAGCCACATCACCAGGCACACATATCCCCAGGCTAAAAACAGTGCGCCCCAGTAATTGGGTAAACGATAGACTGTCATAAACTCAGGTATCACCACACCATTTTGTTTACTCATCATAGCCCCCGCCCCGCATATCAGGGTGCCAATAACTACGCCCAGTATTCCATTTAGCCGGTAAAATTTAAGCGAGCGGCTGGCGGTTAAAATACCGAGCTTGTACAGGGCCATGCCTACCAGCATTAAGCCGCACATACGAAACTCCACTGCGATCAGTGCATTGACGTGAAAATCCAGCGTGGTATCAACCCGCATCGACGCCCTTTGCCACCAATTGCCCTGATAGGCGGCTATTTCTTGCTGAAGTTGCGCCAAAGGTGGGCTGATACTGTGAATAACCTCCAGTTGTTCGCCGTCGGACATACCAGACCAGGAGAAATACACCAGCAATAGCAACAGCATCAGAATGCTTTGCAGGAATAAGCCAAAGCCGAGTAGCTTTTTCACCGACCAGTTTCTGCACCTAAATATCAGCATGCCGCCAAGAGCGTAGGTCACCAGAATATCGCCCCACCACAAACCATAGGCATGCAACAAGCCAATCAGCAGCAACCAGAACATACGACGATAGTGCAACTGCTTAGCATTGATGGAATCAGGCTGGCGCTCTGCCATCATGGCAATACCTGCGCCGAATAAGGCGGCAAACAAAGCGTAAAATTTTTCTGCGAAGAACACCTCTGCCAGGAACCACTGCCACTCGTTTACGGCGCTTAACGGCCCCAGCGCGAAAGGGTTATCATAGAGCGCCCGGGGATACGCAAAAGCTATAATGTTCATCATCAGAATGCCGAGCAAGGCAACGCCCCGTAGCGCATCCAGACTTATAAGGCGGGTCGCTGGTGATATCTGCTGACTCATTGCTTGTCCTTAAGCATTGGCGGTTTCCTTTAAGTTTGTATGGAAGTTGTTGGCACTCGGCTGTTGCCTGTGTCGACAGTATACATCAATCCGTCACGGCAAACCCTGCCCCAACGAATAGAAACGGCTTTTGTTAGGGCTTCACAATGACAATTGATGGCCCCACCGATTGTGCGCTATAGCGCACAATGGTATATTACCTAACATGTACGTTATAACGCACATTCAGAGTTTTATACACAGGTAAATTTGGCCATGAAACACAATCATTCGCTTCAGCTCAGTCACATAGCCGCAGGCTCCACTTCTGTCATTGTGGGTTACAGTAGTTCGGTAGTTATAGTGATTGAAGCGGCCAGACAGGCCGGTGCCAGCGAATCTCAATTAATAAGCTGGCTACTGGTGCTTGGTCTGGCAATGGGCCTGAGCACTCTGTTTTTTTCGTGGCGTTTTAAAATGCCGGTAATTACAGCATGGTCGACGCCCGGCGCAGTTTTTTTAATTTCTACCGCAGGTGATTTCTCACTGGCTGAGATTACCGGTGCCTTTTTATTTGCCGGGCTCCTTAGCCTTTTGGCAGCACGCAGTCGTTTACTGATGCGCGGTATTGAACGAATTCCCCCGGCACTATCCGCCGCTATGCTGGCAGGGATCTTATTGCCCTACTGTCTGGGTGTGTTTACCAGCGCTCAGGACTATCCGTTGCTGAGTATGCTGTTTATTCTGATTTATCTGCTTGGCAGTCGCTGGTTTCCCCGTTACCTGATGCTGGTTTTACTGGTGGTTGCAGCGTTGGCCGCACTGATGCTAACCGGTACCAGCAGCAAGCCTATCCGCTTTGCGCTGCCGATCCTTGAGTGGGTTATGCCTGCTTTCAATGGCGCCGCACTTATCAGTATTGGTCTGCCGCTTTTTCTCATTACTACCTTGTCGCAAAACCTGCCGGGGATCAGTATTCAACACAGCCATGGCTATAAGCCAGACAACCGGTTTGTATTAACGGGCATCGCACTGGTGCAGCTGTTCAGTGCCCCGTTTGGCGGTTTTATGATTAACCTGGCGGCGATAACCGCTGCTATTTGCATGGCCGACAATGTGGATGAAAACCCGGCCAAGCGCTACCTGGCTGGCGTAGTGGCCGGGATTGGCTATTGTCTTGCCGGCCTGTTTGCCGTCACCATTACATTGATTTTTACTCAGATGCCGCAGGTGGTAACCAGCTTACTGGCGGGCATTGCGCTGTTATCCACCCTGCAGTCGAGCTTGTTGCGCAGTTTGCAGGATGCGCCATTCAGGCAGGGAGCAATACTCACCTTGCTATGCAGTGCGTCAGGATTAAGCCTGGCAGGAATTAGTGCACCGGTTTGGGGGCTACTTGCGGGAGTAATAACGCTTTGGCTGCATCCTCAATGGAAACAGCCGGTAAAGCCATAAAATCAACGGGACCGTTGAACGGGCCCACAAAGATCAGGCAAATATCTGCTTGGCAGCTGCCCGCATTTCAGCGAAATCGTCAGACAGCAGTGAGTTGACATCTTCCACCACACCACGCTGTATGGCCAGGTTAAGGAC
>JAYZXK010000583.1:0-6444 GCA_036141415.1 Pseudomonadota bacterium | reverse complement strand
TCAGACCCTGAACCTGCGTAGTCAGACGATCTGAGATTTGCAGACCCGCTGCGTCATCAGCAGCACTGTTGATGCGGAAACCTGAAGACAAGCGCTCAAATGATGTACTTAGTTTATTACTGACATCGAATAACTGACGCTGCGCATTCAGGGCCGAGACGTTTGTATTTACATATAAAGACATTATCTAACCTCCTGGGGTTTCAGCTAGTTGAATTCAGCGAATTCTGCTAAACTGAAACCTTACGTACCTGATTCAGCGGACTGATATCCAGCTAAACCACCTCATATTTGTAGCGCCCTCCGGCGACTACGCAATTCATAGAATGAATTACCCCTCAACTATAGGTATCGACCATTCCTTGAGTTTCTTTAGTTTTTTTTCTCACTTTTTTAAAATTATTTTTAAAGCATTGTTTTAAAAGATATTTTAACTTTTATTTTTTATACCCTTACACACTAAAGCGCCTAAAATGCCGGTAAAAAAATGTGCAATTAGCATTCAAACGCTATCGCGAAATGTTTTGTTAAATGAGCGGATGCGCAAAAACAAGGTTGCTTTAAGTCAGCGTGACCAGTCTGTTCTTTTTGTTCTGTTGGCGCTTATTCAGCACACCACGTTTAAGCAATTGGTGGTTCGACATCGCCGATCCGACTATCAGCCAGGTAAAATTATCAATGCACTTACAAGGAAGCTTGATGCTGGGTAAATATTCAATGGGTGTGGGAACGATAAAGTAATTAAAAAAGTGCTTGCTGAGACAGTAAGTAATTCAATTAGCGGCAATAAATCACCAGCTCATATTTGCCATGTGGCAATGCCTGTTCATTAGCAGTGATAAATGTAGTACTCAGTCATCGTGATAGTAACCGGATGTTTGGCGTATTTTTCTGCTCAAAGTGTACTAGTGATTGCCTGAAAAAAGCCGCCAGTCATGCGAGGCAAAAGCGTGAGGACCGGAGCAGACGCAGAAAAAATAAAAATATTAACGCGTCAAAAAAACGTTGGCACAGGATTTGTATAATAGAAATCTGTAAGTTGACTGGTGATGATTCGGCGATAAGAATAAAAAAGGCCGGGTCTAAAAGGCGACCCGGCCAACTTGCTCACGTTAGGAGTTTGAGCAAATTCGGTTTCTGCTGGCTGGCAGGATTAGTAGAAATATACTGGCCTCTCAACCTTAAATTCTACACTCTCAGTTCTGTTAGTCGGCGTTTTCTTCCCTTTATTGGTGGCCTTTCGGCCGCCATCCTTGGCTGGGGTTGGCCTCTCAGTTCCACCCTCTCTTTGTATTCAAGTTTAGCCTAATAACGACAATGCTGCCTGCGGTCGTTGGTTAGCCTGTGAAAGCACAGTTGTACTTGCTTGCTGGATAATCTGCCAGCGGGTAAGTTGTGCCGTTTCGGTGGCAAAATCTGTATCTCTGATGCGAGATCTTGCCGCTGAGACGTTTTCAGAAATACTGCTAAGGTTTCGAATCGTTGATTGGAAACGGTTTTGAATAGCACCGAGATCCGCGCGTTTCGCATCGATAATAGAGATTGCTGAATCGATGGTAGTTAACGCTGCTGAAGCGCCAGAAGCTGATACCACCGTTAAATCTGTTCCATTGGTAAGACCCGAAAACCCGTAGCCACCATTACGCGAAATATTAACGCTAATAGTTTGACCGGCATTTGCCCCCACCAGGAAGGCCGCTGAATAGCCACCTGTCAGAATATCGACACCACCGAACTGTGTTGTGGTAGCGACTCGTGAAATCTCAGATTTAAGCGCAGACACTTCTTTTTGCAGTGCAAGGCGGTCAGACGACGAGTTAATACCGTTTTGAGACTGAATGGCCAATACCCGGATACGTTGCAAAGCGGTAGTAATTTCTGCCATTGCACCTTCGGCGGTTTGCGCCAGAGAAATCCCGTCATTTGCGTTACGTACTGCCTGATCCAGGCCCATTATCTGGCTGGTCATCCGGTCTGAGATTTGCAAACCCGCTGCATCGTCCGCCGCAGAGTTAATGCGAAAGCCCGAGGATAAACGCTGAAACGCGGTATCCAGACCATTTGAAGAGGTAAACAGTTGTCGGCGTGCATTTAACGACGACACATTGGTGTTAACGTATAGACTCATGGATTTCTCCTAACAGTTAAAGTAAGCGTTGTATTTTTTGTTGTTATCAACGCAGTTTAAAATTCACTTCAACGTGTTGGCACAGCCTATGCATTATCTTTTGCGTCAGTGATAAAAAACTGACGCTTTGCTTGGCGTATGCCTGGTTAAGCAGTGCTAAATTGAGCACAAGCTCATGCTGACTGCAGGTATGATGTTCAGACCTCATACCTCTCACTACCTCCTGGCTTCATTCCTGTCAGTCAGCAGCTTTAGCACAGCACAAAAACCCCAGGGTTTTTATTTAGTTTGCTTAAACACGTTGTCTTGCAAAAAAACACTCTACTCACCGGTCGATTGCAGTCTGCCCCCACATATTGCAACTCGACCGTTTTTCTTTTTATCTACTCATCGTTATTCGATTACCGAATGCAGTCTGCCCCCGCTTTTTGCATTCGTAAGCTTATGCATAGGATTAACCTTGCAGCAGCTGTAGTGCAGCCTGTGGCCGCTGGTTAGCCTGACTCAGCACCGTTGTACTGGCCTGCTGGATAATCTGCCAGCGTGTCAGTTCGGCGGTTTCTGTGGCGAAGTCGGTATCTCTGATACGAGACCGCGCAGCCGAGGCGTTTTCTGAAATATTGCTTAAGTTTCTTATAGTTGACTGGAAGCGGTTTTGAATCGCACCTAAATCTGCGCGCTTTGCATCGATAGCAGATATAGCTGAATCAATCACCGGCAGCGTCGCGGACGCCGCACCAGCAGTCAAAACACTGGCATCGTAGCCGTTGGTCAGGCCTGAGAAGCCATAGCCACCGCTGCGCGATAAGTTAAAGTTAATAAACTGTCCCGCCTGTGCACCCACTAAGAACGCAGTAGAGAAAGTACCGGTGAGAATATCGCCACCCGCAAACTGGGAAGTTGACGCTATGCGACTGATTTCCAGTTTTAATGCTGACACTTCTTTTTGCAGTGCCAGACGGTCGGCTGAAGTATTGATACCGTTTTGTGCCTGGATAGCCAGTACACGGATACGCTGTAATGCGGTAGTAATTTCCTGCATGGCACCTTCAGCAACCTGTGCAAGCGAAATACCGTCATTGGCGTTTCGAACGGCCTGATCCAGGCCCATAATTTGTGATGTGATCCGGTCTGAAATTTGTAGTCCAGCCGCATCGTCTTTGGCGCTGTTGATCCGGAAACCGGAAGATAAACGCTCAAAAGCGGTACTCAAATGGTTATTTGAGGTAAATAGTTGCCGCTGAGCATTCAGCGACGACACATTCGTGCTAACGTATAAGCTCATTTTTTAATCTCCTAACGATTTTGTATTACCCAGGTTTTTATTGTTTTTATTAACCTGGTCTGGCCGATCATGTTGTTATTATTGGGGCGATCAACCTGGCACTTTTGCGTATTTGTTTTTATTGTTCGCAGTGCCTTTGTAATAGTTATCGTGCGGGCAGGAGAAATCCTTTAGCCTTTTTTTACTAAATTTTATTGAGCTTAAAAATCAGTTAGTTACAAACGATAAAGCGCCGGACTTTCGTCCGGCTGGTGCTCATTTTTAATTGAGAGTGAGCTTACTCCCGGTGTCAGGCGGTTACCTGGTTCACTACCTCCTGGCCCCATTCCCTGACTTGGGTGTCATAACGGATTATCCTAATAGCTGAAGTGCAGCCTGAGGACGCTGATTTGCCTGCGACAAAACAGTGGTACTCGCCTGCTGGATAATCTGGTTACGCGTTAGTTGCGCAGTCTCTTCGGCGAAATCAGTGTCTTTGATTCGTGAGCGAGCTGCTGAAACGTTCTCTGAGATGTTACTCAGGTTACGGATAGTGGATTGGAAACGGTTTTGCAGTGCACCTAAGTCAGCACGTACGCCGCCGATAGTAGAAATAGCCGCATCAATCGACGTAAGCGCTGCTGAAGCCGTTGCAGCGGTATCTACAGACAAGCTGCCTACGTTTAAGCCTGAAGCGCCAAAGCCGCCTGAACGGGACAGGTTGACAGAGATAGTCTGACCACCATTGGCGCCAACCAGGAACTTAGCAGAGTAAGTACCGGTTAACAGGTCCAGGCCGTTAAACTGTGAATCTGTTGAGATACGTGAAATTTCGGTTTTCAGTGCCGACACTTCTTTTTGCAGTGCTACGCGGTCAGCAGAGCTGTTAATGCCGTTTTGTGACTGCACAGCCAGTTGGCGGATACGCTGCAGAGCCGTTGTGGTCTCGTTTAGCGCGCCTTCTGCGGTTTGGGTTAATGAAATTGCGTCATTAGCGTTACGTACTGCCTGGTTCAGACCTTGGATCTGAGAAGTCATACGATCGGTAATTTGCAAACCTGCAGCATCGTCAGCAGCTCCGTTGATACGGAAACCTGATGAAAGACGCTCAAATGAAGTGCTTAGTGCATTAGATACATCGAACAACTGGCGTTGCGCGTTTAATGCAGACACATTGGTATTGACGAACATAGACATAAAGTCTCTCCTACACTCTCAATCCAGCCAGAGCTGGCTACCGGGTGACCCGGTGTTTTTCAATTTAAATAGTAGTCACCAATACCTTGAGGGGTAATTGATGAACTGGCTCTCTCATCATCTTTATCGACCCTTGCAAAATTCCCTTTAATAAAAATTCACTATTTTTTTCACGGGCGGCAAAAAGTTGCCCCACAGTTCGTGGTAACGTACGGTCAGCATAAAGCATTTACGGTGAAAACAAGGTTATGAAAGTACAGCTAAGCCGTCTGACCCGGGTGTGTAGGGGTTATACTCATAATGCCTTTGGCGATCTGGTCTGGTTTAACGGCCGTTTGCTGGTGTGTTACCGGCAGGGCGCTCATCACATGAGTGATAATGGCATGATTGTGATCGCCGAAATTGATGACACCGGCCGGCCAATCCGCTTTCAACAACTGAGCAGTCCGGACGGCGACCTGCGCGATCCCCATTTTTGTATCGACAATGACCGCCTGTATTTACTTGCCCATCAGCGCTGGCTGGCCAGTCTGGGCGCAGCAAAAACTTTTACCTGGTTTAGTGGTGACGGCATAAGCTGGTCGTCGCAACATGACCCGAGGCCGGATAACTGGTGGCTATGGCGCGCTACCACTTACCAAGGGCGCCACTGGGGCCTGGCTTATCATCGCCCTTCAGAACAACTGGATTTATATGCAGGGAATTTACGCGGTAAAATGCACAAGCTAGTCAGTGGCTGTATGTCTAAACCCCGCCATCAGTTGGGCTACCCTAACGAAACCGACAGCTATTTCAATGAGAATGGTGAAATGATTGCCGTTGCACGACGGGATGCCGACACATTTACTGCCCAGCTGGGCCGCAGCAAGCCGCCTTATACTCACTGGCAGTGGCAGGATCTGGGCGAGTACATTGGAGCACCAGTGTTGTTGCCGCTGAAAAATGACACGGCGCTGGTATGCGGGCGTCATTTCAACGGCCGTAAACTGGTTACCCAGTTGTGGTCGTTGAATACTGTTACTGGTAAATTAGAAAAACTACTGACACTGCCCAGTGGCGGCGATAATAGTTATCCCGGTATGATTAAGCACAACAGCAAGCTCTTTATTGCGTATTACTCCAGCCATATTGATAACCAGAGCCGAATGTACCTGGCTGAACTGAATTACGAGATGTAATTAAACAGCGATAGATTAGAAATTCGCGGGAACGTGGTCAGTGCAGCGGTCAGCGCAGCTTCCTGCTTGGCAAACTCGGCTGAGGCTTCGGCATAGTCGACGTCCTGAATAGCGCTACGCGCCTCTTTGGTCGATACTTCCAAATCCAGGTTGGTTTCATAAACCGATTGGGCCACATTCAGCCTGGCACCAATAGACGAGGTTTCAAACGCTATTTTTTCCAGGCCATTATCAATGCCTACCAGGGCATCACTTAACGCTTCACGGTAGGCGGCATCACCCACCTGATCGTTATTAAGCACCTGCTGTAAGTCATAAAGCGTGGTGGCAATATTCTTCTTTTGCGGCGCATCCAGCTGGAAATCCAGGGTATTGCCGGTGCCGCCCTGCAGGTTAAAATCGATGCCGGCAAAACTGAATGGCTCACCTGAGGTAAAATCTTTAGTCGCGACTACGCTACCGGTACCGAGATTCTGAATTTGCACCTGATTAGGGGCGGTAATGGTAATCCGATAATCATTGTTGGCAGCGGTAAGCGGATCGTAATTATTTTTATAAAAGGTATCAAAGTCGCCCTGCCCGGCCACCAGTGCTTCATCCACAGTGATCCCGGCATTGCCGGTAATCGTGAAGTTGCGCCGCGCCGCAACATCTTCGAATACAGATTGCCCTGAGGC
>JAYZXK010000582.1:0-6396 GCA_036141415.1 Pseudomonadota bacterium | reverse complement strand
TTTCGGTGCCGCTACTTATTCGTATGTAAACACTGATACTAAACGCACCGACAAAGATCCCCGGTAATGTTCGCTTTCCGAAGGCTAACAGGGCGGCCAGCGCGAGTCCTGCAGGAGGCCAGATAATGGTTGCAAAACCAGGCGGAACGGCTATTAACTGCCCAATAAAACCCATCAGGAAATAGGCAAAGGCAGTAATTACATTAACTTCAATAGTAAGCCAGTGATGCCGGAGCGTTTTGGTGAATGTCTGCATAGACCTCGTTGACTAGCGAGCCAGGATAACAAAAAAATAAGGGCATGGTGTAGAGTCTAACAGATAAGTACGGGTTCGCTACTAGCAGGGAATTTATTTAGAAGAAGCCAACACGGTGCGGGATGTTATGGAGAAAGCGGTGCCCGGGACAGGCACCGCAATAAATAGCGAAACGCTAACGTAACCAGTACATTGCTGCGCTGGTACCTATCAGCATTTCAAGGCCGTTTTCGCCCATTCGGGTGCGCATGCTTTGTTGGCTTGGCTGACCGATAAGCTGAGTACCAGACCAGATCTTAAAGCCATTGTTGTCGAATTTAATAACCCGGTTTACATCACTTGAGTCGTAAGTTTCACCGTCTTCCTGAACGGCCAGGAACCAACCTTGTTCGTTCTCTGAAGACACATCCACCACCAGGTCAAGTGCAGCACTGGCAGTCGTGCGCTGAACTTCGGTGAGAGTGTTGTCGTTAAGTTCGTAAACGATAACGGAGGTTTCATCCTGGTAAGACCGCTGTCTGAGATGGGAAACACAGAGTAGTTCCGGGCTGCTGTCGGTGTCGTAGTTAAACAACTCTAAACGATCGCAGTGCTGATCAACAAAATTTTGCTCAGCGAACGACGAGCTGGTGCGGGTTAACAATGATACTTTGTCGCCATGACTGACCAGGGCAACGTTTTGCGTGCCATCGTGATACGCCGTGAAATCAGCAATGTAATTACTAAATGTATAAGTGGCGAGTAATATCTGGTTTTGTACATCAACGGCTTTTAACTGGTTACTGTCTTCGTAAACCAGATCGTCGTGGCCATCGTTATTCATGTCGACGGCACGAATGATGCCAATGTTGCTGTCGTAGTCACCAGTATTAGACCATTGTACTGTGCCATCATGGAGTTGGATAACCGAAACCGCGCCATCGTAGGTTTCTGTGGTGGGGACAAATATATCGCCGGCACCATCATTGTTGTAGTCAGCGGTAACCGCGCTGCTGCTGTTATCCCAGTTGCTGGATAACTCGCCACCCACCGCAGTGTTGCCATTACTGTCCAGAGTAAGGATCCGGCCACCATCGTAGCCACTTGAAGAGCTGGGTACGAAGAACACCGCCCGCTCATCGCCCGGTAACAGATCGGCCCAGCCAGCCGCGGAAAAGTAATCCAGCTCTACCGCCATGCGCTGCTGATTAGTCGTTGGTGTGCCGTTAGTCACATCTGCCGAGGCCAACAGGTCTTCACCCGATGAGGTAGTCCCGGTTGACCAGAACAATTCTAATTCGCCGTCATTGTCGGCATCGCCAGCGGTCAGCGATACGCCGCTATGATCAATCATATCGATACGCCACTCATTGACCAGGGTATTGCCGCTCAGCGAGTACGCCGAGATTTCGCCCCACTGACAATCAGCGGTAAGAAGTTCGTCTTTGTTATCCTGATCAATGTCGTAACTGATCACATCGCAGATATTCAAATCGTCGATGGCGGCTAACTGTGCACGATCCCTGGCATCGTAAACGGTAATCGCCCCCCATCTGCTACCGCCAAAGATTTCGGCAATGCCGTCGCCATTGATATCGCCAGCAGCCACGTGTTCGCTACCAAAGCCCGAGCCGTTGTACCACTGGTTTTCACCGGTACTCAGATCGTAAACCAGGCCGGTGTTTACGATAAGCTCCATCGCGCCATCGTTATCCACATTGGCTACTGCGAAATCGTTAGCGCCATCAAGCGCGAAAGTAAAAAGCGGTGAGGCAGGGGAGGCGAAAGCCAGTATATCAATTTGGCGATCGGCGTCGCTGTAGTTATCGGTACCAGAAAGGAGCAATAACTCAGGGATGTCGTCACCATCGATATCTGCCAGGCGAGCCGATATGATAGAGCGGCTGTTATCGCTATATACCGGGCTGGCTGAATCGCTCAACTCGGTAATAGTGCTAACGCCATGGGTGGTAGCAACCACAATATCGGCCTTTCCATCGTCATTTATGTCGCCAGCCATGACATTTTTGATACCGCCAGCCACGCCCAGTTCACCGCTAAACATCCAACGTTGTTGGTAGCCGGTGTCAGTGACATTGATAAGCGAGATACCCCGCGACGAATCCGTAGTCAGGAGCTCATTGTTACCGTCACCGTCGAAATCGGCCACCCACAGCGAGTCGTTAGTGTAAGGCACTTCAATATCGCTGCGAACGAGAATATTTGTGTTATTCGATTCGGCTTCAATACTCACACTGTGCGTGTCGGTATTGCTGTTATCGGGCCAGCCAAACGTAAACTCATAGCGCTGCTGGGGAAACAGGAAGTTATCTGGCACATCCCAGGAAATCAGGCCGTCTTCATCAATACTGGCATTTTCCGGGCCAGCAACCAGCGAAGCATTCGAAGACGAACCCTGTACATCCGGGTCGATGATACGCGCTGTGAACTGCACCTGTGAACCAGCACTTACTGTTTCGGGAACATTTTGCAGTTCGACCTGGGCAGGCGAGTCGCCCACCTCAAACGATGTCAGGTAGCCCTGAATGCGGTTAGCGCCATCAAACACCACCATGGCAACTTCCAGCGTATCGTTGTGTACTACGATACCTGCCGGCAGAGTATTACTGTGCTGATCTTCCAGTAGCACACCGTTAACGTACCAGTTGTAGGTAATTTCAAGCTGGTCTTCGGGGGTATCCGGATCGTAATAATAGCCAGGTGCTACCTGTACGGGCGTTGTTGCCAGCACCTCATAGAAATACCAGTCCACCCCATAAACCTCAGGCGGGCGTGACAGAATATCCAGGCTGACAAGTTCTACACTGTTCATGTCATCAAACATCAGTGCAGACCAGGACGCTAAATACGTGCCGGTATCCATGGTGCCGTCGTTATCGTTGTCCTTGTTAACCAGCAGGTTACTATCTTCTGCCTGCACAGTGACGGTAGTGTCGGCAACCAGTGTTAATATACCTTCATAGCTATAGGGCGGCAGGCCATCGTAGGAAGTATAGGCCAGGTTTACCTTGCCTGCATCGCTGAAGTACAGATCGCCGGAAAGATCAAAACTGACCACACCGGTATCATAAGAATAGGAAATATCAGACTGGGAATCCATCCGCAGTGACACTTCACCCATATCAAAAGTAAGGTACTGGGTGGTTTCTACCGCGTAATTTGTGTTTGTTTCTGCTTCTGTGTGGGTTTGAGTACCGTAAATGGCTACGGACTGGCCTTCTACAGTCCAGTTTAACCCGGCAAAGTTAACGGTATACGCAATTTCCTGTTCACTCAAAGCGGTAACTGTTACCGCCACTGAGCCGGATATAACCCAATCGTTTTCGTTTTCGCAGTTAGTATAGCGAAGCGTTATGTTGCCTAAAAAGTCGCTATCAACTTTACCGTCATAATTAACCGTACCGCCGTAATTACACATAAAGGTAGCGTTTACGCTGCCATCACTGCTCACTTCAGAAGTAAAATCTTCATCGGCAACGGAAGGAATATTAACGGGGGTTTCGCCTAAGTTACCAAACATGTCGAGCACCACCCGCTGGATAAATGCTGGAGTTAGCTCAGCGTCGGTGGTTTGACCGCTGTAATTACTGTTAGCTAATGAGCGCCCGGCATTGTTAAGCTGTGCCGCAGAATAATCTTTGGCGTTGGCGATAATTTGCGTGGGGGTAGGTGCTGGTGGCTGGCTGGTACCCGGACTACCGGAGTCTGAACCCCCGCCGCCGCATGCCGCCAAAACTACTGAGGTGCCAGCAACGGCAAGGTGTTTGGTATAACTGAACATATTACGTCCCTGAATAAAGATAATTGCCGAAGTATGCACGGCAAAACTGCAGGGAAGAAATTATAAGATTTTGCTACCGGTTGCAATTCCGGCTTAATGAAATTTTAGCTGTCGCTCTGTAAAATTAACTACCCAGGTTAAAGAAAACACCAACCGCCAGTTCTAGCCAACTGTAAAGAAACACAAGTAACACCAGACTGGCTGCAATAAACCGTGCAGGACGTTTTATATATCTGAAAGTAACCAGTAAGGCACTACCGGTGATACAGAGCAGACCGCCCATTACGATGAAGTCTGATACCGACCAGTTAACTTCTGCGGTAAACAATCCTGCAATAAAAGGAATGAGCAATAAAACCAGCGTAGCCGCGGCGACATGTTTGAATGATAGCTGAGTTGAAGGCCTTAAAGTAAACGTGCTCATGATTGTCTCCCGAATTAGCAGTTATTAACTTATAGCAAAAAAATGCCAAGGCCTACAGATTTAAATATTGAGGAAGTGTGGGGAGTTACGTTGATACTCCATTGACATTTCGATGAAAAATAGTACTTTAGTTGTAGTAAAAGTAACTTGAAGCCAGGAAGGCGGGTTTGTTAAACAAACTAAAGTTGTTGTCTTTATCTTCTTATCCACTCCTCTACCGCTTTATGCTCTGGCTTTGGGCAGGTTTCTCGGTTTTTATTATTATTGTTTTTGTGCGCTTTCTCTCCCTGGCAGACGAAAACAATGTAACTTCTATTAACCCTGATCAACTGATACAAATACTCGTCCAACTGGACTTGATAGACATGTTAACCCTGCCGGACTTCTGGCAACTCAGCCTATCTGGTGAAGCGGGGAACTCCGCAATGTTTCTGGGCGGTTACAGCGCAATGTCACTGTTCATTTTTAGCGCTGGCCTGTATACCTACCATAAAAACATCGAAGCGCTGCACCGCCGGCAGGTTTTTTTGTTGTTGATTTGCGCAGGCTGGGCCCATTTATTGTTGGCCAAGTGCATTTTGCTGTTTAGCATTCCGGTTAAACTTACCGGACCGGTTATTGCGGTAGGCGCACTTTCAGTGTTGTATTTTTCTTTGTCAGCATTAATTTTTGACACTTACCTTTGTTTACGCAGGAAATCATTATGAGCTTGCGGGTAATATTTTTGGCCGGTGCCCTGATGTCTTTTAGTTGTAATGCAGACTCAGTATGGCAACCCATAGCTACTCACGCTACCATGCTGGCCATGGTGCTGTTCATTAACCTGGTATTTCTGGGTAGCTTGTACGTGCTGGCAATCACCAAGGGCAAGCGGCATCGCGCCTTACTCGAAACCCAGGTACAGGAAGCCCAGATAGACTTTTTAACCCAGGTACTCAACCGACGAGGATTTGAGCGCCGAATTACCGACAAACGGCACTTAAAGGGCTATATCCTGATAGTGGATATCGACGACTTTAAGCGCATAAACGATCAGTATGGTCATCACTCTGGCGATTTGATCCTGCAAGATGTGGCAGCCCGACTAAAAGAGGCGCTACGGGAAGAGGATATGATTGCCCGTTTTGGCGGCGAGGAATTTGTGATTTACGCCGCATTGCAAAATAAGCAATCTGCACAAGAATTATCCTGCCGTCTGGTTTCCGCCATCAGTGCCAACAAATATCCGTTACCGGGCGTAGACGAACCACTTAACGTTACCATAAGCGTTGGCGTAGCCAGCGTACTTGATTCACTAAACGTATCGGATGTGACTTCCCGAAAAGGCGTTTTAAGCAGTGCATTTAAAATTGCCGATAGCAACCTCTACAAAGCGAAGCGATTAGGGAAAAACCAATCGGTGATGAACTAGCCACTATATGATGTAACAGGTCTCCAGGTTTAAATAATCAACCAAAGTGATGTATTTCCGCTGTTGTAGAAATAAAAGCTAATCAGTGTGATTATGTAATTTGTTGATTTCACGAAACCAGGGTGTATTTTAGAGAGAAAAATAAACACATCAAATGGTGTAATTAAATACACCATTTTTGAATCTATTAAATTGTTAGGTATACAAGGACAGTTCGGTGCCAATTTATGTCAAAGTAGATGGTTCAGGTGAAAAATTAGCTCACCTTGCAGAAGGTGATTGGGAGTTACCTTCTCAAATAGAAGCGCTAGAATCCTGGCTACTCACAAATCCGCTCAACTTAGTACCAGCAAAGTACATAGCAGATCTTGGTTTTTCTATAAGAGAGAATGCATGTGGCGGCGGGGCAATATTGTCACCAGAAGCAATGTCTATAATGGGTCGCCTAGGTATCAAGCTGTACTTATCAGAGTACGGTGATTAATGTATACCTAACAAACCAAGTCAGCGGGACACTAACACGT
>JAYZXK010000581.1:0-4106 GCA_036141415.1 Pseudomonadota bacterium | reverse complement strand
AAAGCAAGCGACCGAGCAAGCCGGGAGCGAGCCTCAGGCAACCGAGCAGGCACCGGCACAGCCTGCCGAAGAAGATTCACCGGAAGCCCAGCGCAAAGCTAAAATCGCCGCCGCTGTCGCCAAAGCAAAAGCTAGAAAGCAAGCGACCGAGCAAGCCGGGAGCGAGCCTCAGCCAACCGAGCATGCACCGGCGCAGCCCGCCCAGGATGAAGACTCACCGGAAGCCCAGCGCAAGGCCAAAATCGCCGCTGCGGTCGCCCGCGCCAAAGCTAAAAAAGCGCAGCGAGAAGCCCAGCACAGCGGTTCAGAGGATAACGAATAATCATGAAGTTAGTACTATCGAGCTCCCCTCACCAGCATGTGCGACGCCGTACCGATCAGGTTATGCGACTGGTCATCTACGCCATGGTGCCCGGTGTGATAGCCCAGCTTTACTTTTTTGGCTGGGGCGTACTGGTACAGATGCTTATTGCTCTGGTTACTGCACTGGTTTCAGAAAGCGCGATTGTGGCCTTACGAAAACGTCAGATTGGTCAGGCACTACAGGATTACAGTGCCGTGGTAACCGCCCTGCTCCTGGCGGTTAGTTTGCCGCCACTGTTACCATGGTGGATGACTGTTATCGGGACGTTCTTTGCCATTGCAGTCGTCAAGCAACTGTATGGCGGTCTTGGCTTTAATCTGTTTAATCCTGCCATGGCAGCCTATGTAATGCTGCTGATCTCTTTCCCGGCCGCGATGAGCAGTTGGTTGCCACCCGGCGAACTGGCCGCTCACACCGTTACCTTCGGCGATGTCATCAGCGTGATTTTTACCGGGTTTAGTAACAGTGGGTATGATATTAACCAGCTCAGAGCCGGTATCGACGGCGTCACCATGGCAACGCCACTGGACTATGTCAAAACCCAGGTGAGCCAGGGTTACACTTATTCTGAAGCCATCAATCACCGGCAATTTACCGACAGCCTATGGTCGTCGGCCAGTCTGGGGTGGAGCGCCGTGGCGCTTGCCTATACATTGGGTGGCCTGATGTTAATTCAGCAGCGGATCATCAGCTGGCATATTCCCGCTTCGCTAATTGCAGGCGTTGCCGTTACCGCCACGTTTTTATCTATGATTAATGGTGATGTCTATGGCTCGGCATTGTTTCACTGTGTTAACGGGGCAGTGTTGTTTGGCGCCTTTTTCATTGCCACCGACCCGGTTTCAGCATCCACTACGGCCCGCGGGCGGCTTATTTTTGGCGCCGCCATCGGCTTTTGGACGGTTATTATTCGCACCTTTGGTGGCTATCCCGATGCTATCGCGTTTAGTGTAGTGATCATGAACATGGCGGTACCGCTTATCGATTATTACACGCAGCCCAAGGTTTATGGCCAGCAGCGCCCGGTTAAGCAAACCGAAGGAGAGCCCTGATGCCGCTAAACAGCATTACCAAAAACGGCCTTATTCTTACCGGTTTTGCCTTAATGACTACTGCCCTGATTGCCATTACTTTCGACGGAACCAAACAGCGTATTGATAAGCAGCGGGCTAAAAAGAAGCTGGCAACCCTCAATGAGGTTGTGCCGCCAGCACTGTATGATAATCAGCTTTACCTGGACTGTATTACTATTGACGCCAGCGCTCTGGGTGATGAGCCCAAATCTGTTTACCGCGCACGCCAAAGCGGTGACAACGCAGCCCTCGCGGTAGAATTTACCGCACCTGATGGCTACAGCGGCGATATCGACCTGATAGCCGGCGTTGCTGTTAACGGTGAAGTACTGGGCGTAAGGGTTTTGTCACATCAGGAAACCCCGGGGCTTGGTGATAAAATTGAAATGAGCGTCAGTGACTGGATGCTGTCATTTAATGGTAAATCATTTGATGAAGACCAGGCCAAGCGCTGGCAGGTAAAAAAAGACGGTGGTCAGTTTGACCAGTTTACCGGCGCCACAATTACCCCCAGGGCTGTGGTTGGCAGTGTCGCGCGTACACTGGCTTATATTGAGGCTAACCAACATAAGCTGTTTAATACGCCGAGCAACTGTCAGGCTGCAGCGCCGACCGGAGGACAGCAGTAATATGTTTAAGCAGCTCACTATTGATGGTTTATGGAAAAACAATCCTGCACTGGTACAGCTTCTCGGGCTCTGCCCGCTGCTGGCAGTTACGTCAAGCGTTGTTAACGGTCTGGGCCTGGGTCTGGCTACTGCGCTGGTGCTTATCGGTTCCAATGCCACCGTGTCGATCATTCGCCACTGGGTTACCCCGGCGATTCGTATTCCGGTATTTGTCATGATCATCGCCGCCTTCGTGACTATTATTCAGCTGTTGATGAATGCCTTCACTTACGAGCTTTACCTGGCGCTGGGTATATTTATCCCTCTTATTGTAACAAACTGCGCCATTATCGGCCGCGCCGAAGCCTTTGCATCGAAGAATCCGTTACCGGTTTCGGCCTTTGATGGCCTGATGATGGGGACAGGCTTTACGTTTATTCTGGTGGTCCTCGGCGGACTCCGGGAACTGCTGGGTAACGGCACCCTGTTAAACGGTGCAGAACGCCTGTTTGGAGCAGGTGCTGAGAGCTGGAAAGTCACTATTTTCACCACTGAGCACCCCTTTTTACTGGCCATTTTACCACCCGGCGCATTTCTGGGCATGGGCCTGCTGATTGCAGTGAAAAACGTTATCGATAAGAAAATGGCAGAGAAAGCCGCTGCCAGTGAAACCAAAACAGTTGTCCGCGCGCGGGTAACTGCAGAGAGTTAGAAGTAATGAATAAAGCCAAACGACTGGAAATTTTAACCCGTCTTCGTGATGCCAACCCGCACCCGACCACCGAGCTCAATTTTTCCAGCCCGTTTGAGCTGCTGGTTGCGGTAACCTTATCAGCTCAGGCCACCGATGTGAGTGTCAATAAAGCCACCGACAAGTTGTTTCCGGTAGCCAATACGCCAGAGGCTATTTTTGCCCTGGGCGTAGACGGTTTGAAAGAGTACATTAAAACCATTGGCCTGTTTAATTCGAAAGCGCAAAACGTTCATAAGCTTTGTCAGATCCTGATTGAACAACATAACAGTGAAGTTCCAGAAAGTCGTGAAGCGCTGGAAGCACTACCTGGCGTGGGCCGTAAAACCGCTAATGTAGTACTTAACACCGCGTTCGGCTGGCCCACTATCGCGGTAGACACCCACATTTACCGCGTTTCCAACCGCACCAAGTTTGCCATGGGCAAGAACGTCGACAAGGTAGAAGAAAAGCTCCTCAAAGTCGTACCAAAAGAGTTTAAGGTTGACGTGCACCATTGGCTGATCCTGCATGGCCGCTATACCTGTCTGGCCAGAAAGCCTCGTTGTGGCTCGTGCATTATTGAAGACCTGTGTGAATTTAAAGAAAAAACAGAATAATTATGGTCTGTAACAGTCTTGATATGGTGGTTAATTGTAAACCACCGCAACTTAACTTCCTTCTTCTCCCTTGATGCAGGGAGGCATCCATGGCTTTCAGAATACCCTTTATGGCGGCTAACTGGCGGATAGTCGGCGGGGATATGGCGTAGTTAAGTGGCTGATATTTTGCCATACTCCAGACACTTGAAAAGCATGACGATGTTGGGAAATGGAAATATCAAAGCACAAATTAATTGAGTTAAGAAAAGAACGAGGCTGGTCTCAAAGTAAACTCGCCACCCTCTCAGGACTTGGTGAAAGAACCGTTCAACGAATCGAAAAGGAAGGTGTTTGTTCACTTGAATCCGCTATGGCTTTAGCGTCGGTTTATGAACTTAGCCCTAAAGATCTGCAAAAAGACGATACAGCTAATATAAAACCTCTGTATATAGCCTCCCAACCTGTCAACTGGGGCGGCTTAATTGGATTGCTTGTATTATCTGTTTGCGCGTACTTAATTATCGATCTAACGGCCAAGTACCCCAGTTGGGAACGCATCAGCGCCAGCCTTATACTCAGTTTGACTTTTGTCTTTGCGAGTATATCTCATGGTGTCAGAGAGACCTATCATTGCTTACTATCAACCGCCTGGATATTTAAAACGCCATCTATGGCGAAGCACATAAACCGCAAAATATCGTTGACGAAATCACTTCATGAATATGCCTA
>JAYZXK010000580.1:0-2778 GCA_036141415.1 Pseudomonadota bacterium | reverse complement strand
CCATATGGCGAGCGGTTAGGTGAGCTCACGGAACTTATTCCGTTGTTCGCTCAGTGGGGCGAGCAGTTAAAACAACACTGGCAGGACTGGCAGGTGTCGCTGTTAAGCAGTAACCGCGAACTACTGCGGCTGTTAAAGCTGCGCGGCAACAAAGAATACAGCCTGATGAACGGTAAGCTCGAGTGTAAACTGGTTAATTACCAGATCGATGCCAACAACTGCCAACAGTTTGGTGACAGCCAGGATAACGACTTCGCCAACCGGCTGAAAAAGAATCTTAAAAAGCTTAAGCCCTGGCTCAAAAAGCAGGATACCAACTGCTACCGTATTTATGATGCCGATTTGCCAGAATACAACGTAGCCATTGATGTGTACGATGATTGCCTGGTCGTGCAGGAATACGCGCCGCCTAAAACTATCGATGCCGAGAAAGCTCGTCGCCGCCTGCAGGAGGTGCTGCTGTATTTACCCGCTGTTACAGGCGTACCGGCTAAGCAAATCATGCTCAAGGTACGAGAGCAGAAAAAAGGCAAACAGCAGTACGAAAAGGTTAATACCACCGGTAACCGTAAAGTGGTGTGGGAAAACGGCGCCAAACTTTACGTTAATCTCACTGATTACCTGGATACCGGGCTGTTTCTGGATCACCGTATTACCCGCCAGAAAGTCCGGCAGATGGCCAAAGGCAAAGACGTACTGAACCTGTTTTCCTATACCGGCAGTGTGTCGGTTGCGGCAGCGCTTGGTGGTGCACGTTCGGTAACGACGGTAGATATGTCCAACACCTACATCAACTGGGCGAAAGACAACTTTAAACTTAATAAACTTAACGGGGCGTACCACTTTGTACAATCCGATTGTTTGCAGTGGTTAGTCGGTCACAATGGTAAGTACGATCTGATTTTTGTTGATCCGCCGTCATTCTCCAACTCTAAGCGTATGGATACAACCTGGGACGTACAGCGTGACCACGTGATGTTATTAACCCAGGTTCGTCGCTGTCTGAATCCGGGCGGTACCATTGTGTTTTCTAACAATAAGCGTGGCTTTAAACTGGACAACGACGCCATGGCAGAGCTGGGTTTAGCGGTTGAGAATATCTCGGCGCAAACCATACCGCAGGATTTTGCCCGCCACAGTAATATTCATCAGTGCTTTGTTCTGACCTTATCATGAAGATAGCGTTTTTTACCGGCCCACAGTGCTGTTTATGTGACGATGCGGATGCGCTGCTCAGGCAATCATCCGTATACGAGCAACTGCAAATTACCAAACATAATATCCGTGATAATACCGACCATTATCATCTGTATGCGGTGCGTATACCGGTATTAAAGCGTGAGGATAACGGCGCCGAACTGGGCTGGCCGTTTACGCTCGATGAACTGGAGCTGTTTCTGAAGTGAGTGTGTTACAACTTAAAAATATATCTGTGCTATTTGGCACGCCGCCTTTGCTCGACGGTGTTGAACTGGTGGTTCAACCGGGCGAGCGGGTGTGTATTGTTGGCCGTAACGGCAGCGGTAAATCAACCCTGATGAAAGTGATCAGCGGCGATGTGATCCCCGATGACGGCCAACGTGTTGTGGAACGGGATACCATTATTGCTCGCCTTGAGCAGGATCCGCCACAAACCACTGATATCGCGTTATTTGATTACGTGGCCGAGGGGCTCGCTGAAGTAGGCGATATTCTGAAAGGCTACTTTAAGCAAATTCAGCTGGTCACAGAGGATCCCAGTGAAAAGAACCTCAACAAGTTGCAGTCGCTACAGGAGCAGCTTGAAATTCAGAATGCCTGGCAGTTTGAACAAAAAATTGAACAGACGCTGACCATGCTACAACTGGACGGTAATGCCTCGCTGGCATCGCTGTCGGGTGGTTGGCGACGCAAGGCTGCGTTGGCGCGCTCGCTGGTACGATCGCCGGATATCCTGTTGCTCGATGAGCCTACCAACCACCTGGATGTACAAATGATCCGCTGGCTGGAACAAAGCCTGCAGCAGTATCAGGGCGCCATCGTATTTATCAGCCACGACCGGGCGTTTATCCGCGCCATGGCGACCCGCATTGTAGATTTAGACCGTGGTCAGCTCACCAGCTACCCGGGTAATTATCAGACGTACCTGGATAAAAAAGAGCACGACCTAGAGGTTGAAGCCAGCCAACAGGCAGAATTTGATAAAAAACTGGCTCAGGAAGAAGTGTGGATCCGTCAGGGCATCAAAGCCCGCCGTACCCGCAATGAAGGCCGCGTGCGGGCGCTGAAAAAGCTTCGCGAAGAACGTGCCGCACGCCGTGAACTCACTGGCAACGCGGCTATGGCGCAGCACACCGCTGCCCGTTCTGGCAAATTGGTATTTGAAACCCAGGCCTTAAGCTACGCCATTGAAGGCAAGACAATCGTACAAGACCTGGATTTAACCGTACTCAGGGGCGATAAGATTGCCCTGATAGGCCCGAATGGCTGTGGTAAAAGTACCTTAATTAAGTTGTTGTTGGGCGAGCTTACGCCAGTATCCGGCAGCAGTCGCCAGGGCGCCAACCTGGAAGTGGCCTATTTTGACCAGCATCGTCTGGGCCTGGATTTAGAAAAATCAGTTATTGATGTAGTGGCCGATGGTAAACGGGATTTAATGGTCAATGGCCACCCTCGCCATGTAATCAGCTATTTGCAGGATTACCTGTTTACCCCAGAGCGCGTCAATGCACCGGTGAAGTCTTTATCCGGTGGCGAGAAAAATCGTCTGATGATAGCGCGGTTAATGCTTAAACCCAG
>JAYZXK010000579.1:0-4301 GCA_036141415.1 Pseudomonadota bacterium | reverse complement strand
AGGAGATTTACCCGCTTTCTCACCGCTATTCGCCGCAGATGAACGGCCATCTTTCTTACGATTTGCCTGTACTGCCTGCTTACGTTTTTCAGCAGCCTTGGCTTTGCTCTCGTCCAGTTGCTTTTTGGCGTGCTCTTCGTGTTCTTCTTCTATCGCCGCATCCTGATTTCCGTCCAGATCAACGCGAAAGTTCCCTTTCTTGATGCTGTACAAATAGCGCCAACTATTTGTGTAATGGCGTAAGCTCGAGCGCAGCAGCGTTTTACTAACGCGTTCCTCTTCGGCGAGGCGCTCGGCAAGATCCTGAAAAATGCCAATTTTAAGGGGTTTGGCTTCACCTTCTAAGGTAAAGCAATTAGGAAATGTCTCGGCAAGAAAGGCGATAACCTCTTTGCTGTTACTAAACTTCTGTGATGATTCCATCAATGTCAATGTGTGTCAGTGTTAATCCAGATTGTCTGCATCATCCCAAGTTGCTAACAGATGGTCAACCCAATCAAGCAAATCATCATCATTTACGTACAATAAATTGTCATCCTGATGCCAAATTGACCAGGTGTGAGCCAATATTTTCTCTAAACGCTCAGTTTCGATGTCTTCCTCGGCGCGATCATAAACCATATGTAACACGGTATTGAGCCGTTCTGCGGCCTCATCCGGATCCTCAAACACATCTTCCATATCTTGCCAGGTGGCCAGAACCACCTGAATATCCACCATGTGCTTCATGATAATTCCGCCACCAGAGCATCCACAATGGCCACCAGACCGGCTTCATCTTCGGCGCTAAAGCGGGATAGTTTTGGGCTATCAATATCCAGTACGCCGAGTAATTTACCGGCGACCATAATCGGGATAACGATTTCTGACTCTGACGCGGCGTCACAGGCAATATGCCCCTCAAACGCGTGCACATCGTCGATACGTTGGATAGTATTGGTTTGCGCCGCCGTGCCGCATACACCTTTGCCCATGGGAATGCGAATGCAGGCTGGCAGCCCCTGAAACGGGCCCAGTATTAACTGCTCTTCTTTATACAGATAAAAGCCGGCCCAGTTAACGTCGTCCAGATTGTGATAAATCAACGCGCTTAAATTAGCCAGGTTGGCAATTAAATCGGGTTCGCCGGCAATCAGGCTTTTCGCCTGTTCAATTAATTGAGGGTAAATGCTACTGTCGTTCAAACTATAATTCTCAATTGAAAAGTTACAAGACCGGCAGAGTGTAGCAGTTCCCTCAATAAAGGTTAATCGGTGAAAATCGCCCGGGTGATTAATTCTCGATAGCGAAGGTTACGTTCACCGCCGCTGAGGTATCGGTCTGGCCGGGTAAACTGAAAGCATCTTCCTGCTGAACACGCATTCTTACCCCAACCGGTGGCTGGTTGTAAGACATGGATTCACTTATGGAAATGACGCCTGCAATGGTTACACCCATTTGCTTAGCAATAAGACTGGCGCGCTCTTTAGCGTCTTCCACTGCGGCAATTAACGCCTCGCGATACACCTTGTCAGGATTCGAGTTAATAAACTCAAACTGATCGATACGGTTAATGCCGCGTTTCATAGCCCCATCGAGGACTGTATCGTAGTTTTGCAGTTGATTTGAGGTTACGCGTACCTGCCTGCTCAACACGAAACCCTTATGCTCTCGGCCATTTGGCATATGTTCGTACCACGGGGATAAACTGACTGACATTGACTGTATGTGCTGCTCGGCTATGCCCTGAGACAACAAAAAGCTCACTACGGCATTCAGTTTGGCATTGGCCTGCTCGTTGAGTTTAGCCACTACTGCACCACGCTCTTCAATGACCAGGGTTAAGGTATAAGCATCCGGTGCTGCCGCCACAATCCCCTGGCCAGACACCTGTAAGGTTTTTTCGTCTGCCTGAGAATGAAAACTTAACGCCAGACCCAGTGCCGCAAAAGCTATGACTTTCCAATTCATAAAACAACTCCAGTTATAAGACCTGCGCAGTATGGCAACGAAAGACTTAACCTAACCTGAACTGTTATACCCTATATGGTATTAGCCGAAGAACCAGTAACTCACCACAATTGCGGTGGCAATACCGGCCACATCAGCTGCCAGACAACAGGCTACGGCATAGCGCGAGTGTTTAATGCCTACTGCGCCTAAATACACTGCCAGCACATAAAAGGTGGTTTCGGTAGAGCCCTGCATCACCGATGATAAACGCCCGGCAAAGGAGTCTGCGCCATGGTGCTGCATAGTTTCAATCATCAGTGCCCGGGCACCACTGCCACTCAGCGGTTTCATTAACGCGGTGGGTAACGCATCCACAAAGCGCGGATCAAAGCCCATCCATCCTGCTGCGGTAGCAATCATCTGGACCAGAATATCCATCACCCCACTGGCGCGTAACATGCCAATAGCGACTAACATCGCGAGCAGGAAAGGAATGAGCGATACCGCCACTTCAAAGCCTTTTTTGGCGCCATCAACAAATTGTTCGTAGGTGTTATTGCCTACCCGCCAACCGGAAATGAGCACGCCGACCACAAAGGTAAACAGCAGGCTGTTTGCCACAATAGCCGACTGACTGGCCAGCTCAGAAGCAGCCAGCTGGGCAAAATATAAAATAACCGCCGCCAGTAAGCCAAACACCCCCACCAGATACAGCAACACCACACGATTAAACAGGTTTATACGCTGAACCAGACAGGTAACAATTAACCCCGCCAGCGTAGATGCACTGGTGGCCAGCAGAATAGGAATAAACACATCAGTGGGTTGCGCCGCGCCCTGCTCGCCACGGTACAGGAATACCGCGATGGGAAATAAGGTAACTGACGAGGTATTGAGTACCAGAAACAGGATCTGGCTGTTGGTGAGGGTATCTTTTTTCGGCGCCAGGGTTTGCATATCCTGCATCGCCTTAATACCAAACGGCGTTGCCGCATTATCCAGGCCAAGCAGGTTGGCCGACATATTCATGGTAATACTGCCCAGCGCCGGATGGTCGCGAGGGATGTCCGGCATGATGCGACATAGAAACGGCGCCAGTACCCGGGAAAACTTTTTGATCAAGCCCGATTTTTCAGCCACCTCAAAAATGCCCAGCCAGAATGCCAGCACCCCTATCAGGCCAATGGCAATCTCTACACTCAACGTGGCCATGCTGCTTACCGCATTCATTACATCCTGAAAGCCGCCTGGGTTTTCGCCCCACAGGGCCTGATATAAGGTCGCCAGAAATGCGCTGACAATAAAGGTAAGCCAAATTCGATGCAGCATAGATGATTAACCTGAATAATGAGTAAACAAAGGGCGCACAGGTTAAACCGTAAGACAGGAAAGCAAAGAAAGCAGCTTTTTGCACTGTCGTTCTCACCTTCCCGGCTGTTACCTGACACGACAGTTTGAGATAGTAGCGTTAAAGGCTGGCAATTAACAATTTTTTATTTTGCCAGCCTTCATATTCAGGAATTTTTTAGTCGTACTAAAAACCGATTTTAATTAGCCGTTACTTTAAGACCGTCTTCAGTGCAGCCAGACAAAAGTCGACGTTTTTGTCGGTACAGGCGGCGCCCATCAAACCAATGCGCCATACTTTACCGGCAAAGGCGCCAAGGCCAGCACCAATTTCCAGATTAAAATCATTCAACAAGCGGCCACGCACCTCAGCATCGTCTACCCCCTCAGGAATACGAACTACGTTTAACTGCGGTAAGCGACAGGCTTTATCAACGGCCATTTCAATGCCCAGTTCCTCAAGGCCGGTAACCAGCTTATTATGCAGCGTAGCATGGCGTTGCCAGGCGTTTTCGAGGCCTTCCTCGTGCAACATTACCAGTGATTCATGCAGTGCATAAATACTGTTTACCGGTGCGGTGTGGTGATAAGCACGCTTACCACCCTGGCCCCAGTAACCAACAATCAGGTTCATATCCAAAAACCAGCTTTGCACGGGTGTTTTACGGCCTTTAATCACCTCAATGGCCTTATCGCTGAATGAAACCGGCGAAATACCCGGTACACAGCTTAAGCATTTTTGCGACCCGGAATAAATTGCATCAATTTGCCAGTCATCAACGGCCAGCTCAATGCCGCCTAGCGACGTCACCGCGTCAACAATCGTCAGGCAATCATACTGACGGGCCAGTGCACACATTTTGTCGGCGTCATTGCGGACCCCGGTAGAAGTTTCGGCGTGGACAAAAGCAACGATTTTGGCTTCCGGGTGGGCTTTTAACGCGTCTTCAAGCTTATTGAGATCCGTTTGCGTGCCCCAATCGTCTTCAACTACCACCGCCGTGGCACCGCTACGCACCACA
>JAYZXK010000578.1:0-6791 GCA_036141415.1 Pseudomonadota bacterium | reverse complement strand
GGCAGTTTATCCGTGTAGGTGTTTTTCAGCTTGGTCAGACCGCGGTATTCCATGATCAGCGCCGGCAGAGGATAGTCCAGTGCAAGTTCCTGCAACACTTCTTCAGAGGTTGAAGGTGCGCCTTTAGGCGTCTTTTTAACCACCGGCAGCTCCATCTTTTCAAACAGTATATGTTGGAGTTGTTTGGTTGAGCCCAGATTAAATGCTTCCCCGGCCATCTCATGCACTTCTTTTTCAAGTTCCATGATGCGGGTAGCCAGTTGTTGACTTTGCTGACTTAATTGCTGACTGTCTATAAGCACACCCTGTTGCTCCATACGAGCCAGAATAGAGGCCAGCGGGACTTCGATTTCCTGCAGGATTTTCTTCAGGGTGTCTTCGGCCGCTACCTTTGGCCACAGCACTTCGTGTAAACGCAGGGTGATGTCGGCATCTTCTGCGGCATAAAAGGCGGCTTGTTCCAGATCGATCTGATTAAAGGTGAGCTGTTTAGCGCCTTTACCTGCGATCTCTTCATAATGAACGGTACGATGGTTGAGGTAGTTTTGCGCCAGGGTATCCATATCATGGCGACTACCAGTGCTGTTTAAGACATAAGACTCCAGCATGGTATCGAAGCCAATGCCATCAAGGGTTATGTCGTAATTAGCGAGTACATTTTTGTCGTACTTAAGATGCTGGCCAACCTTGATCCGGGAGACATCCTCCAGCCAGGGTTTTAACTGCTGAAGTACCCAGTCTCTGGATAGCTGCTCCGGTGCATCCGGATAATCGTGAGCAACCGGCAGGTATGCGGCAACGCCAGGCTCCATACAAAAAGACATCCCTACCAGCTCGGCTTCCATATAATCGAGGCTGGTTGTTTCGGTATCGAAAGCAACAATATCGGCCTGTTGAATTTTTTCAAACCACTGATTGAACGTGGCTTCGTCGAGGATCGTTGTGTAGTCCGTTTCAATATCAGCAGTGGCAACTTCTTCTTCACCGCTTTCTTTACTTTGACTGTCTGAATCTGCTGCGGCCGGTGTGGCCTGGCTGCTGGTGACTTCGGTGTACCAGCGCTTGAATTCATATTCGCTGTACAGATCGGCCAGTTTGTCGTTATCAGCCTGTTCCGGGGTAAGGGTTTGTGGCGAATAGTCGAGGTTAAGGTCTACGTCAATGGTTGCCAGTTTGTAGGATAAACGGGCCTGTTCCTCAAACTCGGCCATTTTCTTGCCCAGTGTCTTTGCACCACGAAAGTCAAGTTCGGCGATTTTGTCGAGGTTTTGGTAGATGGCTTCGATGCCACCAATGCCATTTAATAGTCCCTGGGCGCTCTTATCGCCAACCCCCGGTACCCCTGGAATATTATCGACTTTATCCCCTTTAAGGGCGAGGAAGTCGATAACCAGCTCTGGCGGGATCCCAAACTTATCCTGTACACCCTGAACGTCCATCAACTGATTGTTCATGGTATTAATTAATGTCACATGTTCATTGACTAGCTGAGCCATGTCTTTATCACCGGTACTGATAAGGGTGTCGATACCCTGTTCACCGGCCTGGCGGGCGAGAGTGCCGATTACGTCGTCGGCTTCTACGCCGTCTTCAATAATCAGTGGTAAGCCCATGGCTTTAATCATTTCGTGCAGCGGGGCTATTTGCGAGCGCAATTCATCCGGCATGGGAGGGCGGTTAGCCTTGTACTCCGGATAGATATCATCCCGAAAGGTCTTTCCCTTGGCATCGAATACCACGCCAATATGCGTTGGGTTGTACTGTTTAATCAAGCTTTTGAGCATATTGATCACGCCATAGATCGCGCCGGTGTCCTGACCTTTGGTATTGGTCAGTGGTGGCAATCCATGAAAAGCTCTGAACAGGTATGAAGACCCATCGACGAGGATAAACGGGGGCTTTGAAGGGGATGACATGATTAAAATCTTCTCTTGCTATGGTCTGTGGCGAAGCATGCCATACACCTTTGGCGATGGCTACTATTGCGATCCCTATGGTTGTGGATAACTTTGTGATCTAATGTGATCAACGTAAAAAGGGCGCGATCCGATCGCTACGATATTGGTAGCAGATCTTTATGAAAAGTAAGGGAAAAATAAAAGTTTTGCAGACTCTATCCTGCTTTATTATTTCCATATATTATTGTGGATAACCAAACTGTCTATTATTTAGGCAAGCGCTGGTACAAACGATAATTTAGCATATACCAGTAGAAATCCTAGCTTTGGTTGATAAAATTTTTATTGGTTTACAGCAATTCATAAAATCAAATTGCATAAGCCAGAAATGATACGGGATGGAGGCAAGAACATGAAAAAAGTAGCAGTGATTCTGAGTGGGTGTGGCGTTTACGATGGTGCCGAAATTCATGAGTCTGTGTTAACGCTGCAAAGTATTCTTAAACACGGTGGCAGTTACCAGTGTTTTGCTCCGGACAAGCCGCAGTTGCACGTTATTAATCATCTGACAGGCGAAGTGGCAGAGGGCGAATCACGTAATGTATTAGTGGAGTCAGCACGTATCACCCGGGGCGAAGTTAAAGTCATAACTGAGTGCAACGTTGACGACTTCGATTTGTTAATTTTACCGGGTGGCTTTGGTGCAGCTAAAAATCTGTGTACCTTCGCGGTAGATGGTGCTGATTGTGAATTTGACGCCGATGTACTGACCGTTTGTAAAGCTTTTGCTGATGCCGGTAAACCGGCTGCCTATGCCTGTATTGCGCCGGCGCTGGCTGCAAAGGTATACGGCAATAGCGTAAACCTGACCATTGGTAACGATGCCGGTACCGCAGAGGCGCTGGAGCAATTTGGCATTACACATCAAAACTGCGCAGTGACCGAGGTTATTATTGATAGCGAGGCTAAACTGGTTACAACACCTGCCTACATGCTAGGCCAGAACCTGCTGGAAGTAGGGGAAGGGCTCGATAAGATGGTGCAGGCAGTGTTTGCCATGCAGTCTTAATACAGAAGTGTCTCTTGGTTGTATGTGGCTTTCGCTATATAGTGAGAGCTGCATCAATTCAACAACATAAAAAATAGCCAACATACTATAATGCATTATCGCGCTATCATTCGTATTTTAGGGTTACTGGTTGCACTGTTCTCAGTCACCATGATCCCACCAGCGATCGTTTCTCTGATTTACGAAGACGGTAGTGGTTTGCCATTCTTCCTGGCTTTTATACTGTGTATCCTGACCGGCTGTGCGTTTTGGTACCCCAATCGCAGTCATCGCCAGGACTTAAGGGCCCGCGAAGGCTTTTTGATTGTGGTGTTATTCTGGTCGGTACTGGCCAGTTTCGGTGCTATTCCGTTTATTCTCCTCGAACAACCCTCTATGACCGTAACCGATGCGTTTTTTGAATCGTTTTCGGGCTTAACTACCACCGGGGCAACGGTGATTGAAGGGATTGATTTTCTGCCCCACTCCGTACAGTTTTACCGCCAGCAACTGCAGTGGCTGGGCGGTATGGGGATCATCGTGCTGGCGGTGGCTATTCTGCCTATCCTGGGCGTGGGGGGAATGCAGCTGTACCGGGCCGAAACCCCCGGGCCGGTGAAAGACTCTAAAATGACCCCACGGATCGCCGATACTGCCAAGCATCTCTGGTATATCTATTTATCACTGACCACTGCGTGCACGCTGGCTTACTGGTTTGCCGGGATGAACTGGTTCGACGCCATCTGCCATTCCTTTTCGACCATTGCCATTGGTGGGTTTTCTACTCACGATGCCAGCCTGGGTTATTTTGATAGCCCGGTGGTTAACGCCATTTGTGCACTGTTTTTGATTATCGCCGCCTTTAACTTTTCGCTGCATTACGCTGCGGCCAGCGGTCGGTCATTAAAGGGATACTGGCAGGATCCGGAATTAAAGGCCTTCCTGTTTATTCAGGCGGCACTGATCAGCGTGTGTTTTATGGTGTTGGTCTTTCATAATCACTTTAGTGATGCTGAAGAAGCCCTGGATCAGGCAGTTATCCAGGCCGTATCGATCAGTACTACTGCGGGGTTCGCCACCACCGACTTTGCAAACTGGCCGTCATTTCTGCCTATACTGCTGATTTTTTCAAGCTTCATTGGCGGATGCGCCGGCTCTACCGGCGGCGGATTAAAAGTGATCCGGGTCTATCTTTTGTTTCTGCAAGGCAAGCGGGAAATCGACCGGTTGATCCATCCTAAGGCCGTTTACTCCGTTAAACTGGGGGAGCGGGCGATGCCTGACAAGGTAGTAGAAGCCGTTTGGGGCTTTTTCTCTGCCTATGCAATTGTCTTTGTAGTCATAATGATAGGACTGATTGCTACCGGGCTGGATAATATTACGGCTTTCACGGCAACAGCTGCTACCTTAAACAACCTTGGTCCGGGGCTAGGCTCGGTTGCGGGCACCTTTGCTGATGTCAGCGATGGCGGTAAATGGTTACTGGTTACCGCCATGCTGTTTGGTCGACTGGAAGTTTTTTCCTTGCTGGTATTGTTCTCGCCAACATTCTGGCGGGGCTAACCGATCACCTTACAAAACTAACCTGTTCGATGGCTGTCAACATGCCTTTTGACGGAGCATTGGGTTGAGGGCGGATTAAATTATCTTCCATCCATTGTTCAGTAAGACAGGCGTAGCCGCCTGCTCCCCAGCCTTCGCTCCAGCTGTTGGCCATAACCACACAATAACGTCCTTCGTCCGCTTCCAATGCCTCAGGTAATTTTATATAACCTATCAATAACATAGCGTGCCCTGCTGCGTGCATACCAGCCGCTTGTTGCTTATTAACCGGATCGTTGGCTCTAACTAACCCTTTGGTTTGCATGTAGCTTTTGGTTAAGGTGAAACCTGCTGCTACCGGACGGTTAGCCCGAATATGCTTAAGGATTTCAGGAATGGTAAAGTCTTGCTGCATGCCGGTTACACGCAGCACGCCCTGGGTTTCATCCAGACAACGATTGTTTAATGGGGTGTATGTCAGGTTATTCGCGTTTGCTACCGGTACATAAGGACAGGCCTCTTCACGTCTGATTGCGGTGAGCGGATTGATCTTCCGTGACAGAGAGAAACCTATATCGAAATCTGATCCGTCACCTGAGTTTTTTGTGGTACAGGCGTTTTCAAAGCAATCGGGACGGCTAATCCAGTAAAAGTGCTGCTCTGAAAGATCTAACTGATACTGGAGGTACTGTGGATGTTGAGCCAGTAGGGTTTCTACTGCCCGAATACCCGTAAAGGCTGCGCAGGTACCGCGTCGTTGTTGATCGCGTATAGGGACTTCCATGGCGGCAGGAATAACATAAAAGTCGCCGGGCTTCATGCCTGCGAGCGGATCCATGCGGTTTGGGAAGCTACCTATAGCCGGTGACTCCACAGCCTGACTCAACGAAGCAAGGTCGAAGGTGGCTTCGAGGTATTCTTGTTCTTTACGCTGATATTTGCGCTTGGCAATCCCCCACCTGCGCAAAACTTTATTGTAATCGTCTGTCCACTGATCCACCGTGTTGCGATAACTTTTTTTAAACCCTGACATCATGTCATTCATACCTGCATAAACATCGTCTGCGTAGCCTTTTCTCTCTGGCTCAGGTTGCGGCTCAGGCTCAGGTTGTGGCTCAGGCTCAGGTTGTGGCTCGGGATCAGGTTGTGGCTCGGGCTCAGGTTGTGGCTCGGGCTCAGGTTGTGGCTCAGGCTCAGGTTGCGGCTCGGGCTCAGGTTGTGGCTCAGGCTCAGGTTGCGGCTCGGGCTCAGGTTGCGGCTCGGGCTCAGGTTGTGGCTCGGGCTCAGGTTGCGGCTCAGGCTCAGGTTGCGGCTCGGGCTCAGGTTGTGGCTCGGGCTCAGGTTGTGGCTCAGGATCAGGCAGTGGTTCTGGGATGGGGTCGGGTTTACGCTTTTCCTCGTCTATGGCTTTCTTCTTGTCATCGATATCCAGGCTCAACCCCATATCTTCTAACAGCTTCTGCATCACGAAAGAGCCATATTGGGTAATTTCACCGGGCTTCCCCTGATTAGCCGGCGCAACCGTGGTAGCGCCATGGCTAATGCCAGTAATACTGACCATTGTGAATAACGCAATTCCTTTAGCTGTTAGTTTTTCCATATCTCTCACCATTTCGTAAATGAGCGGTTCGCTGAGCGGTCAAAATCAAATATTCTGGTACTTATCCATCCGGGTGCGTACTTTTTTCAGGTATTTACGGGTTTCATCATACGGTAGCTTTTCCAACAGTAAATCGTAGACCTGTTGTGGTTGCATGGCGTTAATCTGGTCGGCCACTGTGCTGTTTAGGCTGGTGGACTGGCCGTCAGTGAATGCCCGGGTAACGTTCCCCACGCCGGTGTTATACGCCGCAATGGCGCAATAAAGGCGGCTTTGTGGGTTGGTAATCTTGGATAAATAGCGGTTGTTCAATAAGTGAAGATAGGCTGAACCCGCTTCTACGTTTTGTTCGGCGATGAACAGATAGTCTTTTTCCAATGGTTCCCGCTTGCTGTGCAAAAACTCATTAACGTCAATGCCTGCGGAGGTTGGTACTACCTGCATTAGCCCGTAAGCGGGGATATGAGAAACTGCCAGTGGATTAAAGCTACTCTCAGTGTGAATCATCGCCACAATCAGCGGCATGGGAATTTCCATCACGGATGAGTATTGCTTTGCGTAGGGTTTAATCTCCGCAATACGCTCTTGTAATTCCTTAGGTTTAATTGCAATCGTCAGTCGCGTTATGCGCTTATTCTTTAACTCCGATGCCTTTTGGTTTTTATCCCGCTTAATCTTGTTTATAGAAAATGAATGGCTCTTT
>JAYZXK010000577.1:0-8037 GCA_036141415.1 Pseudomonadota bacterium | reverse complement strand
AAACCAATACCGCCTTCCTGGGCTAATGCAATTGCCAAACGCGCTTCCGTTACAGTATCCATAGAAGCTGATACCATAGGGATATTCAGATTTACCTTGCGAGTCAGACGGGTTTGTAGACTGGCTGTGTGCGGGAGCACTGTGGAATGCGCCGGAACCAATAAAACATCGTCAAAGGTTAGCGCTTCTTGAGCGATTCGTAGCATGCAAAAACACCTGTATATTGAGGTTTAATTGCGGCGCAATTGTAGTGTTTTTTCACTTTCAGGTAAACTGTATTTGCATTAAAGCTGAGGTTTTTTCATTCAATGACAGTTTTCTCTGCCCCGGACGGGCAAAAAGTTCACAGCGTAACAACATTAAATCGCCTGGCGCGTAACATTTTAACCAGTGAGATCGGTTTAGTGTGGCTCAGCGCTGAAATTTCCAACTTCACCCGTGCATCATCCGGCCACTGGTATTTTACCCTCAAGGACAATAAAGCCCAGGTTCGGGCCGCCATGTTTCGCTCCGCTAACCGGGTAGTTCGTAATCCGCCACGCGAGGGAGACAAAGTACTGGTCAGAGCCAGTGTTGGCATCTATGAACCCCGGGGTGACTATCAACTGGTGGTTGAAAACATGGAACCCGAGGGCGAGGGCCAGTTAAAACTGGCTTTTGAGCAGTTAAAATACAAGCTGCAGGCCGAAGGACTTTTCGACCCGTCGAATAAACAAGCACTGCCAAGCCACGTAAAACGGATTGGTGTGATCACCTCTGCTCACGGCGCCGCGTTACACGACGTATTAAGTGTATTAAAGCGCCGCAGCCCGGCCACCGAAGTTATTGTTTATCCCTCTATGGTGCAAGGCGAGCAGGCAGCAGCCCAGTTAGCCCGTAATATCTGGCTGGCTAATCAACGCCAGGAGGTAGACGTGATCCTGCTCACCCGTGGCGGTGGTTCGTTGGAAGACTTATGGTGTTTTAACAATGAATCACTGGCCCGGGAAATAGCCCGTTCGGCGCTACCGCTGGTTAGTGCTGTAGGCCACGAGGTGGATGTGACCATCGCCGATTTCGTAGCAGATCTTCGGGCGCCTACGCCTTCAGCAGCTGCAGAACTGCTCTCCATGGACCAGCGCGAAATACAGGTGCAGGTACGCCAGTTACAACAACAGCTCACGCGAGCTTTTAATACTGCGTTGCAGCGTCGTGCCCATCAAGTAGCCGTACTCAGCCAGCGCCTGAAGTCACGCCACCCGGAAGTGATGTTGCAACAGCAGGGCCAGCGGGTTGATCAACTGACACAGAAAATGACCAGCCTGATAAACCAACAGCTCTCGCGTGGCCAAACCGCTTCGCAGTGGCTGGAAAGCCGCCTTGCCCGCCAACATCCTGCCATTCAGTTGGATAAAATTAAAACGCAGCAGGTTTATTTAGATCAAAGAATGAAGAAGGCAATGCAACAACGGCTAGAGACCCACAAGCAGAAGCTTGCTACACTGGCGCACCTGCTGCAGTCGGTAAGCCCGCTGGCAACCATGGCACGCGGTTATTCCGCGACCTTAAAAGCCGACCAGGCAATTACCAGTATTACGGCGGTTAAAGAGCAGGACGAAATTATCAGCCGGGTCAGTGACGGTGAGATTGTCAGTGTGGTAACCGCAGTGCATGCGAAACCCACCTTATAATGTCACTCAGGTTAAGCGTGACCAGGCATAAACAAGGACAGGTGAAGCACTTCTTATGGGTATTGTTGTTTGATTAAAATTTTCCGCCACGTTTTGTTTTGGTCGGCACTGTCGCTAACCACCGGTTGTGCGAGCAGTGCTATAAAGCCGCCTGAACAGCCATTGCTAAGCGCCCCCGAACAAGCTCCCTTCAATCTGGCAGTTAATGTCTACTCTTCCTATATCAGTGACGAGGTTGAACAGCAATGTAATGAGGCCGCGTTAACCAGTAATCCCTGCAAAAACGATGGCATTGCTGCTAATGACTTTCTGAAGAGCCTCGAAAAGCTCGATTTGTTTGCCGAGCTTAGTCCTTCAGTGAGCCGTCATGATTATGAATTATTGATCGCTAATCAGGTGGCTGATATGCCTGCCGGGCAAGAACCTGAATCGGCAGATGTGCCGCTGCAAAGTTATACGGAATTTGCGGTGGAATGGCGCGGCGTTCATCTTGATAGCTTTTTAGTACACTACTGGCATACCGGCATTATTCGCCCTGAGGATGTTGAACAAATCATCCTGCGTTGGAGTGAGCATGCCAGCCGAAACAATATATTTTCAACACCGTTTCTTTATCAGGCTATGGGGGCAAGTGATTACTCGGGAGCTCTGACCCTTCCAGAACTTCTGGGTGAGTTTCAGTTGGCCCGTCAGTTTTTATATCCGGACCCATTTAAAGGCGTGCTGGCCAGGTATCTTCATCCCTCTTTTAGCGAAGCTATTATGGATATTGCCATTTATCCGGTGTTAGCGCCGTTAACGGGTGATAACCAGCAGCTTATCAGCCATGAGCTGGAAGACGCAGTAGAACAGGCAAAGCAAATTGCAGTTGAGCGTGCCATGGCGATGGAAATAAAGAAGCATCAAGAAATTTTTAGCCAGGACGAGACTTCATTGCAGGGCGTGATGTCAGAGATAGCCGCTGAGGGCGAGAGTGGCGAGGCACTTTACGCCACGATTTATATCTTCCGGTTAGAGGATAAATTCGTAAAATTCAGCACTACTTTCCCATCGCGTATTGGCGATCCTCTGGTGTCCGAAGCCTTGTCGCAACTGGCGGTACCCGGCGAATCGGCATTAATGAAAGAATTGCGTAAGGCCCTGTAGATAAACGCATATAAAACAGCCCTGCTTAGCAGGGCTTTTTTGTGACTTATTTCTTTTTCTTGTGAAAATCCATCATGCGACGGCGTTTTCGTTGCTGGGCAAGCGTCAGCTGATTCTTCTTACCTTCGAACGGGTTAGCACCTTCGCGGAATTCAATTTTGATTGGCGTGCCCATTACATCCAGCGCTTTCCTGAAATAGTTCATCAGATAACGCTTATACGAACTGGGCAGATCCTGCACCTGGTTACCGTGGACAACGATTACGGGCGGATTATAGCCGCCGGCGTGGGCGTACTTCATCTTGATCCGGCGTCCTCGCACCAATGGCGGCTGATGGTCTTCCTGAGCCAGTTCCATAATCTGGGTTAGCATCGAAGTGTTAATTCGCTTTGTGGCACTGCGGTAGGCTTCCTGCACCGACTCAAACAAATTGCCCACACCCGAACCATGGAGTGCAGAAATAAAGTGTAACCGGGCAAAGTCGATAAAGCCCAGGCGACGGTCCAGTTCGCGTTTGATTTCATCTTTAATGTCGGTATCCAGGCCATCCCACTTGTTCACGGCGATCACCAGCGAGCGACCGGAATTAAGAATAAAGCCTAACAGACTTAAGTCCTGATCGGAGATCCCCTCTCGGGCATCAATCACCAACAGTACAACGTTAGCTTCCTCAATGGCTTTAAGGGTTTTCACTATGGAAAACTTTTCTACCGCTTCTGAGACCTTCTTGCGTTTACGCACACCGGCCGTATCAATCAGTACGTATTCGCGCTCGTCACGTTGCAGCGGAATGTATACGCTGTCGCGGGTAGTGCCCGGCATGTCATAAACCACCACACGGTCTTCACCAAGGATACGGTTAGTAAGTGTTGACTTACCTACGTTTGGTTTACCCACAATAGCCAGTTTGATTGGCAAACTCTGCAGATGCTTCAGCTGGTCTTCTGCGTCGAGCTCTTCCTCTTCGGCAGATTTGCTTACCAGCATTTCAGGGAATTGCTCATTCAGCGGCAGTAGTGCTTCCTGAATCAGTTGCGACACACCGCGGCCGTGGGCTGCGGCAATCTGATGTACGTGGCCCAGACCCAGAGAGAAAAACTCTGCGCTTTCGCTATCACCGTTTATGCCATCTACTTTATTGGCCAGCAAAAATACGGTTTTATCGCTTTTACGCAGGTGATCGGCGATGAGTTGATCGGCAGGTAACAGACCCGCCCGGGCATCCACCAGAAAGAATACCACATCAGCTTCTTCAATGGCTTGTAGTGACTGCTGTGCCATCAAGGTATCAATACCTTCCTCATCGCCTGTGATACCACCGGTATCGACCACAATGAAGTGACGTTGCTCATAGCTGGCCTGACCGTATTGCCGGTCACGGGTCAGCCCCGGGAAATCAGCAACCAGTGCATCACGGGTATGAGTTAAACGATTAAACAGCGTTGACTTACCCACATTGGGCCGGCCAACTAACGCCACAACAGGCAACATATCGGTGTTCCTTTAAGTAATAAACAAGCAAACGGCCGCGCATAAAGCGCGGCCGTTAAATTATATCGGAATATCCCGCGAATTGCAGGATAAGCGTGGTTACTGAGCTGACAACGCAGCAATTTCTCCATCGCGGGTAATGGTGACCACCAGGTCATTCACTTTAACCGGCGTAGCATAGATAGCTTCATCTTCATCGTCGCCACCTAAGTCGTAGCGGGCAATGAGTTTGCCATCTTCAGCATTTAACCAGTGCATTAGTCCCCAGCGGTCGCCAAGCACCAGTTGCTCGCCCATAATCAGTGGCGTAGTCAGGTTACGCTCTTTAAGGCCGCTCTGAGACCAGATTTCAACGCCATTACGACGGTCAAGGGCATAAACGATCGAGCGTGTATCAACTACGTAAATGCGATTACCGCTAACAGCCAGATCACGGTACGAGCCGTATTCACGCTTCCACATAATGCGGCCACTGCGCAGTTCTACTGCTGCCAGAGTGCCATCATAGGAAACGATATACACCGTGTTTCCGTAAACTATCGGCGCCGAGTCCACATCGATAATACGCTCAAGCTCAGTTGCTCCCGCCGGAGCGGTAATAGCAGTTTCCCACGCGGGAATGCCACTGGTCAGAATGTTCACCTGTAACTTACCGGTAGGCGTGCCAACCAGTGCACCACCATTGGTGGCAACCGGTGCTGAAATACCCCGCAAGCTCAGCGGCGGCACGTCAGTTTCACTGCGCCACAGTTGCTCACCGGTTTTTGCATCCAGTCCAAACAACACACCAGCGCCGGTGTTCAATACCAGGATACCTTCGTCCATCGCCGGCGTAGCCAGAATTTCACCCGGTACCGTGCTTTCCCACAATGTTTCGCCAGATTCATGATTTAAGGCACGGATAATACCATCTTCAGTGGCCACGAAGACCATGTCATAGCCAGCTGCGATAGCACTGATTTTGGCCGACGCACCACTGCGCCAAAGTCGGGCGATATCGTCCCAAAAGGATTCATCCGGGAAAATAGCAAAATTACGTTCCCATACCACATCGCCGGTATCCGGTGTTAACGCCACTACTTCGCCATGACGCTCTGCAGCGTACACAGTATCGTTAGCGAAGACCGGCTTTAAGCGCGAAAAGTATTCATCAACGCCATCACCAATGGTGTAGCTCCAGACTTCTTTTGGGGTTATCTGGTTTTCAATAGGCGCAATACGGCGGATTTTGATTTCGTCTACACCAGCAAACCAGTCTGACACGGTGGCACAACCAGACAAGCCAATGATGGCTGCGGTTAAAACGACCCGTTTAAACATACGGCCACACAGAGTTGATTGCTGTGAGATGTTTCGAGTATTTAAATTCATTCACTATCCTGCGCTAACTGCAAGGTTGTCTAGCTTCATTTGCAGTAATCGATTGTTAATATTTTTCTCCAAGGCAGAGGAGTAGGCTATGCGAGCCTTGTCAAAGTTCCCTTGCGCAGCAAAAATATCACCTTTCACTTCTTCAACCTGTGCAATAAACGCTTCATCGGTTACCGATTCGATGGTTGTCAGGGCATTGTCATACTGCTGAAGAGCTAACTGAACACGAGCCAGGCGCACATTTGCCACCTGCTTCAGACTTTCGTCTGCGGCACTGCCAGCAACGCCTTTAAGGTAAGTTGCTGCGCTTTCGAGGTTACCGTCGTCTACCGCTTGCTTAGCAGCCAGTAAGCCGGCCACGTTAGCATAGCCTGTAGCGTCGGCGTTGATAACAGCTTCAATCGGCTGACTATTTTGTTCGTTTACTAACGACTCAAGTGCGGCCTGGTATGACTGAGAGGCGCTTTCCTTGGCAGCAATTTGTGAATCGCTGTAGTACTGCCAGCCAAATAAACCAGCTAATCCCAGTACTGCACCAACAATCAGAGACGTTCCGTGCTCTGACCAAAACCGTTTAATCGCCTCTACCTGTTGTTCTTCTGTAGCGAATTGTTCCATCTTAAAACCTCTTTATTTTGCTAACGGTTATACAGATAACACGTTATTTAAAGCTGCTGGCAGCTCGCTGAGTGCCACATTAACCTGTTCGCCGTTGCCACGTAGTGGTTTCAGGGTCACCTGGTGAGCAGCCATTTCTTCTGAGCCAATCAGCAATGCAACACTGGCTCCTACTTTGTCTGCCCGTTTGAGTTGTTTCTTAAGGTTGCCACCACCGCAGTGCAGCATCACCCGAAACTGACTGTCAGAATCACGTAAAGATTCTGCGACCTGGCTGGCGTAGCCGCGGGTATCATCACCTAACGCGGTCACATAAATATCGGCTGCTGGCTGGTGTTGCTCGATTTTCTCCAGCGTATCGAGTAACAGCACCAGACGCTCCATACCCAATGCAAAGCCCACACCTGGTGCTGGCTTGCCGCCCAGTTGTTCAACCAGACCATCATAACGACCACCGGCACAAACCGTGCCCTGAGCACCAAGGCTTTCGGTTACCCATTCAAAAACGGTGCGGTTGTAATAATCCAGTCCACGAACCAGACGAGGATTGATTTCGTAAGCCACGCCCGCGTTGTCGAGCAGTTCACACAACAAGGTAAAGTGGGCTTTAGAATCGTCATCGAGATAATCGAGCAAAGACGGCGCATCGGTTACCAACGCCTGTACCTGGGGATTTTTGCTATCCAGTACGCGCAGAGGATTAGACTCCAGCCGGCGCAGAGAATCTTCATCAAGTTGCGATTCATGCTGTTTAAGGTAAGCGACTAAAGCGTCTTTATAATTCTGACGTGCCTGGTTCGAACCCAGTGAATTGATCTGTAAGGTAACATGGTCCGAAATGCCGAACAGCTTCCACAGGCGGGCCGATAACAGGATCACCTCAGCATCGATGTCGGCGCTTTCCAATCCGTAGGTTTCCACGCCAAACTGGTGAAACTGGCGGTAACGGCCTTTTTGCGGCCGTTCGTGGCGGAACATCGGCCCCATATACCACAAGCGTTGTTGCTGGTTGTAAATCAAACCATGCTCATTACCGGCGCGCACTGCACTGGCCGTGCCTTCCGGGCGCAGGGTCAGACTATCGCCGTTACGGTCGGCAAAGGTATACATTTCTTTTTCAACGATATCGGTGACTTCACCAATAGAGCGCTTAAACAGGTCGGTACTTTCGACGATTGGCGTTCTGATTTCCTGATAGCCATAACTGGCCACAACCTGCCGAATACCTGCCTCGACCTGTTGCCATTTACCCGACTCCGTCGGCAGGCAGTCATTCATACCTCGAATAGCCTGGATTGTTTTTGCCACCTGTTCTCTCTCAGCCTAATTAAAAGCCCCGCATTATAGGGGCTTTAGTGTTTAACCACAAACATTCTTAATTGCCAGCACCCGGCACCGGGGTTATGGTTTTTCAACCACCGGGATGGCATTGGCAGAATCGAGCATCGCCGCTTTGGCACGGATGCGTTTTTCCAGTTGTTCAACCAGATCGTCGTTCGCCAGCCGCTCTTTCTGACGTTTACCGTCCAGATAATAGCCACTCATATTCCGCGCACCGGTTAAGCCCAGATCTGACACTTCCGCTTCGCCGGGACCGTTTACCACGCAACCGATGATTGACACATCCATTGGCGTTAATACATCTTCTAAGCGTTGCTCAAGCGCATTCACGGTACCAATCACATCAAATTCCTGCCGCGAACAACTCGGACAAGCGATAAAGTTAATGCCGCGAGAGCG
>JAYZXK010000576.1:0-5285 GCA_036141415.1 Pseudomonadota bacterium | reverse complement strand
AGCCGATTTCGCCAAAGCATTGGATTTTAACGGTAAAGACGTCACCTATGCCGCGTTGGGCTATCATTATAACAATGGCTCATGGTTGCTGATGACAGAGGTTGCCATGTTGAATATTGACTGGGTAGTACTGAATAATCTTGCTTACGGTTATACAAGCGTTGGCTATATTTTTGGTGACGTCACGCCATACATTACTTATGCAAAACTCAATACGACAGACAAGCGGACAATCGTTGCAGAGCCAGCCTATGACGCTGTGCCTACAACACAGGCACGGCTCGGTCTCGTAGCTATGCATCAGGGAGCACAAAACCTGCTTGATAGATCGAGAATGGATCAGCAATCACTCAGTGCCGGTGTGCGTTGGGATATAGGAGCACACTGGGCGTTGAAAGGGCAGGTATCGCGCTATCAATTGCAGGGGCCGGGTTATGGTGTTTGGGGAAGTGATTTAGATTTAAACATCGGTGATCGGCGTTACATTACTGTAGCAACTTTAAATATTAGCACCATTTTTTAATACTGCTCATGGCCTACCAACCCTTTAGTCAAAAGCTAAACGTCAGAATGGCGCTCATTGTTGCTGTGATTGGCGTCGTACTTTCATTGAGTGGCAGCCTGCTGGTTTTCAGACTGGCACTCGATAAACAGGAAACGGTAAGTTATCGCCTGATTGACCAGCTCGCAGCCAGTGCCGCTAAAACGTCGGCTATTGCTGCCTATGTTGATGATGAAGAGCTGGCTAATGAAATCATCAACGGCTTAGTGATGAGCGATATGGTAAGCGGCGCCAGAATATATGCGGGAGAGACCGTGTTAGCGGTGAATATAGCCAAACCAGATGAACTACCGGCGGTCAGCCCTATTCAGCGTAAGCTATACCATCCTTTTAATGAAAATGAGTTAATTGGTGAATTGGATCTCTACCCGGACACTGCTTTTATCCGTGACATGGCGCTACAGGAAGCACAGGCCAGCGCTATTCAGATTATTCTGGTGTCTTTTTTGATTACCATAATTATTGCTGGTACGTTGCAATACACGCTGTCTATGCCGCTGATAAAGCTCAAGCAGGCATTTGAAACCGTCGATCCCAGTCATCCCGAAAACCTCAAAAAGCTGGACATTGGCTATAAACGTCAGGATGAGCTTGGCTATTTAATAAAACAAATTAACGGATTGATACGGGCAGTACGGGCTAATTTTCTGGCCGAGAGAAAGCTGCGGGTTCACACCGAAAAGCTTGAACAACAGTTGCGGCTGCTGTTTGAGAAAGCCTCTATTGGTGTGGCACTGATCTCTACCCGTAAGGGGATCCTGATCGAAAACCCCAAATTCAACCACATTGTGGGTACTGCATCCTCGCTTTCTGATTTTATTGGCATCTTTGATGATCCTGAGTCTGTTTCAAGTGTGATTGGCTCATTAAAAGCCTCTCTCCACAGCACCCCGGTTGGTTTGGATTTATCTTATCAGGTGGATGGTAGCCGGCGTTGGGTGCATTGTCTGTTTGCTACTGTTTCTGACCAGCGGTTGGTCGCAAGGGAAGAAGATGATGTGTTATTTGAAGTGATTATTCACGATATAACCGATCGCAAAGAGCGCGAGGCAGAAGTCCGATATCAGGCTCAGCACGATATCTTAACCGGGCTTTATAATCGCCTTGGTGGCGAGAAACGGTTGCAATACCTGCTGGGTGAAAACTCCGGGGGACTTTGCTGTGTCTTTTTACTGGTCGATTTGGACAAGTTTAAACCGATTAATGACAACTATGGTCACGAGGCCGGCGACGTGGTTTTAGTGGAATGCAGCCATCGCATCAAAACACTCTTTAATGAACCTACTGACGTTTGTTGCCGTTGGGGCGGTGATGAGTTTGTAATCGGTTTTAAACGCGAGTCACTGCCTTTTTCCGCACTCAATACTTTATGTAATACGTTACTACACAGCCTGGAAGAGCCCATTGAGGTTAGCTCAGATTTACAGGTGTCTATTTCGGCCAGTATTGGCGTTGTCCAGGTTGATGAGGCTGATAAAAGCGTTGAGCACTGGATAGCTAAAGCAGATAAAGCGATGTACGAGGTAAAGAGTCAGGGCCGGGCAAATTACCTGATCAAATAACGAAGTTCGGTGCAAGCTTGCTTGTTAACGGGCCGCTTAAAAAATTCGCGTTGGTCAGCCTGACATTAAACTGTTGAGCAGGGTAGCCATGTATGCGCCGTTTAGGCGTTTGCATTTATCTTGCTCAGCCGTTAATTGGTCTATTGTTGTAGAGAAAATAGCAATGCGACGAAAAAAAAGCGCTAGAATCGCGCCACTGGGTCTGACAGGCCTGAAATTTTGAGCTTTATGTATTATCGGTAAGCATTATTGCCCCGATAGATTAACAATAAAAAGGTGGACAAATGGCCTCGGTGTTAATTGTTTTGCTCGGTATTGCAGGAATGCTGCTGGGCTGGTTTGTTTATTCAAAATTTATCGCGGAGCGGATTTTCCAGCTCGATCCTAACTTTAAAACGCCCGCTCATGAACTGCGCGACGGTGTGGACTATGTTCCCACTAACAAAGTAGTTCTGTGGGGACATCATTTTACCTCTGTCGCGGGTGCCGCGCCGATTGTCGGTCCGGCAATTGCGGTGTACTGGGGCTGGGTGCCGGCCGTACTCTGGGTAGTCTTCGGTACCATGTTTTTTGCCGGGGTACATGACATGGGAGCTTTATGGGCCAGTAGTCGGCATAAAGGTAAGTCCATGGGCGCACTGGCGGAAGATGTTATCGGTAAGCGTACCCGCTCACTGTTTATGGTGGTGGTTTTCCTGGTACTGCTAATGGTTAATGCCGTTTTTGGCGTGGTCATTGCTAAATCCTTTGTATCTCAGCCCGACGCGGTGTTTCCTGCCTGGATGGCAATTGCTGTGGCGCTGGTTATTGGTCAGTTGCTGAAACGAAACTTTAGCCTTATCCCGATGTGTCTGGTGGGGATCATTGTGCTTTACGCCTCGGTATTTGCCGGTAGTTACATTCCTATCGAATTACCAGACACCCTGTTTGGCTTATCTGCTAATGCTAACTGGATCATCATTCTGTTTATCTATGCTGCCATTGCTTCACTGCTGCCCGTGTGGATGCTGCTGCAGCCCAGAGATTTCATTAACGGCATGCAGTTACTGGTTGGCTTGTTTTTACTTTATGGAGCGGTGTTTGTGTCCTTACCGGATATTACAGCTCCTGCATTCAACACTCAGACTGCCGTGGATACACCCAGTATTATTCCGTTGCTGTTCGTAACGATTGCCTGTGGCGCGGTGTCAGGTTTTCACGGGATTGTTTCTTCGGGTACCAGCTCTAAGCAATTGGATAAAGAAACGGATGCCCGTTTTGTTGGTTACCTTGGGGCGGTAGGTGAGGGCTGTCTGGCCCTGGTGACCATTGTCGCCGTCAGTGGTGTGGCATTAGCTGCTTCACCAGAAGAGTGGCATGAAGTTTACAGCCATCTGGGTGATGGTTCTGTGGCGGCATTTATTACCGGTGGCGCTAACCTAATCCAACAGGGCTGGGGCTTACCGGTAGAGTTCTCATCCACTATTCTGGCAACCATGGTTGTGCTGTTTGCCGGTACTACCATGGACTCTGGTGTTCGTTTACAGCGCTATATTATTCAGGAGTGGGGTGAAATTTATCAGCTACCGGTACTGAAAAACGGTGTGATAGCTACCCTGGTTGCAGTAGCGTGCTGTCTGTTACTGGCTTTTGGTGCCGGTGGTTCCTCCGGCAGCGGCGGTATGATCATCTGGCCATTGTTTGGTTCTACCAATCAGATCCTGGCAAGTATGACCCTGCTGGTGATTTCAGTGATGCTGATTAAAATGAAGCGCCCGGCGATTTATACCCTGGTGCCCATGACCTTCGTTATTGTAATGGCATTTCTGGCGGGGATCATTAAGTTAAAAGAGTACTATCTGGAAGGAAATTATCTGCTGGTCTTTTTAGATGCGGTAGTATTGATAGTCAGTGTACTGGTCATGCTTGAATCCTGGTCGGTGATTCGAAAATTCAAACGGCAAACTGCCTGATGAAAAAAGCCGTCAGTGTTACTGACGGCTTTTTACTTTATGTGCTAGCAATACAAACGCCTGAAGAGCTTTTGCGTTTAGAGATATGCGTTAAAAACACCCGCAGTAATGATCATTAACGAAACAGAATATAACACCAGTGAAACTTGATCGGATAATTTAGCTTTAGCCATAATTCGAACCTCTTGTTCATCGAATGTAATTTAAATGTAACAAAAGAGAGTGTTTCTGTTAATTATTCTTTGGTATTAGATAGGCAGTTACCACCTGATACGCTTGTATCTACTGGTCAAGGCCTCATAATACCTGTTGTATATTTGAATCAACGGACTGCTTTACATGATTTTATTGCTCATTTACGTGATTATCGCACTGGGATTTTCATTCTTGTGCTCCATCGCCGAGGCGGTGATCCTGAGCGTTTCTTCAGCCTATATTTCTGTTCTGGAAAAAGAGCAGAAATCCAGTGGTGCGGTACTGCGCCATCTTACCGAGGATATTAATCGTCCCTTATCCGCTATCTTAACGCTAAACACCATTGCGCATACCATGGGCGCTGCGGGCGCTGGTGCTCAGGCGGCAATCGTTTTTGGTGATGCTTATCTGGGGCTTATTTCGGCAATTCTTACGTTGTTAATTCTAATCTTCTCGGAAATTATCCCTAAAACACTGGGCGCCACATTTTGGCGTGCACTGGCGCCAGTTACGGCTTATTTTCTTAAGTATCTGGTGATACTGCTTTATCCGTTTGTGAAAATGTCGGAGTGGTTGACCAAGGGCTTCAAAGAAGAAAGCCCACTGCGTGGCCTTAATCGAGCTGAGTTGCACGCTATGGCAGAATTGAGTGGCGAAGAGGGGCAGTTAAATGAACATGAAGCCTCTTTCATGAAAAGCCTGCTCACCCTCAATGAACTGGCAGTAAAAGATGCCATCACTCACCGTACCCAGGTATTTTCGGTACCAGAAACGCAAACCGTAACTGAGTTTTTCCATAAGCACGGCAGCATAAAATACTCGCGGATCCCGATTTATGAAGAGGGCGATTCAGAGCAAATCACCGGTTTTGTCATGCGGTCTGACCTACTGGTTGCCCAGGCCAAAGGACATGGTGATAGTCCGCTATCGCAATACAGAATGAGCATGGTCACCGTGCTGAGTTCCATGCCACTGTCTTCCACCTTCGATCAGTTTATTAAAAACCATGTGCAT
>JAYZXK010000575.1:0-4246 GCA_036141415.1 Pseudomonadota bacterium | reverse complement strand
TATGACAATTTACGCATCTAAAACTGACCCGGATTACTGCTTTTTTACGTATTAAGTCAGTATGATAGAAATTTGTTGACTATTTTTTACACATCACCGTACCATAAAGTAGTACTAATTCATGACGTTAACACATTATCTGTGTGCATTGGATGATGCCGGGATAAATCCACGGAAAGGAGTATGAGGGAATGCAACGCGTATTAGGAGAGTTTGCCGTTGAGTTAACCCCACAGCAGGACGAGCTGGACATGGGAAGAATGCTGATTAAGAAAACGTTTAGCGGCGAGCTTGCGGGCGTTTCTAATGGCCAGATGCTAAGTCAGCGCAGTGCGGTGCAGGGATCGGCGGGCTATGTTGCGATTGAAACCTTCGAAGGTGAACTGCAGGGTAAGAAAGGCAGCTTCTCTTTGCAGCACCTGGGCATTATGAGCCGTGGCGAACAAAAACTAACCATTGTGGTGGTGCCAGATACAGCCACCGACGGCCTTAAGGGCTTATATGGCAATATGCAAATTCAGATAGTCGATGGTAAACACTACTATGACTTTGAGTTTGATTTCACCTCAAGCCCACTCTGATACGCCACTTCGCAGCTAATTCACCATGGCAGGAATGGTTCCTGCAACAATTGTCCCTATAGCCTTAAACATCCACCAATTTGCCGTACTGAGCTGTAGTTATTACCGGTTGGATGCGCCGGGTGTGAATTATTTTCATTAGGGAGGACGTCATGAGTAATACAGCAAAACTTTATCGCATGGTGACATCACAACATATCTGTCCTTTTGGTCTGCGCTCTAAGGATTTACTCGAGCGGGAAGGCTATGAGGTTGAAGATCATCAACTATCCTCCCGTTCTGAGACCGATGCGTTTAAGCAACAGCATAATGTAGAAACAACGCCACAAACCTTTATTAACGGGCAGCGAATAGGAGGTTACGACAAGCTCAGAGAGTTCTTTGACAAAGGCCCGGCCGGGCAGACCGGCACTACGTATGCTCCGGTAATCGCAATATTTTCAGTGGCCGTATTAATGACTCTCGCCTGGCAGTTTGCCACCGGCAATGCATTGATCAGTTTGTCTTCATTATTGCTATTTATTGCCGTTAGCATGTGTTTTCTGGCAGTCCAGAAGTTGCAGGATCTTTACGGCTTTACTCAGTCGTTTATCACATACGATTTACTTGCCATGCGGTGGCTACGCTATGGCTATTGGTACCCTTTTCTGGAGGCCTATGCCGGTATTGGCATGATTGCCGGCCTACCAGCCATGTGGGTGGCTCCGGTATCGCTGTTTATCGGTACTGTTGGTGCCGTATCGGTAGTTAAAGCAGTGTATATAGACCAGCGAAAACTCAAATGTGCCTGCGTAGGCGGCGATAGCAATGTGCCTTTAGGCTTTGTATCGCTGTCGGAGAACCTGTTTATGATAGGCGGTGGTTTGCTGATGCTTCTCAGCTAATCAGTGTCATTAAAAAGGCTGCCGGATGGCAGCCTTACTTCTCTACTCATCTATCACACTGTTTTTTCTGAATTGCCAGCGGTTAGCAAACTCATGGAGCCAGCGCGTAAACCGCAAGCGCCCCGCCCGTTCATCATAAAACGGGTTTGCACCGGGTGTAGTAACGTAGGTATTCGTAAGCACGGTATGGGCATCACCGGCGCCAATAAAATACTGATAATTAGCAACGTATTCGTTAAGGAATGAATAAGAGCCAGTCATTGCCGCATTCCACTCCATAAATAGCAGGTAGTCTTCCTCAGTAAGGTCCCAGGAGAACGGATCCATATTACCGGCATCTATTTCTGAAGAAATTTTATAGAACAGCACCTGTACGGCATCCAGTTGCGTGGAGTACTGAGCAAAGCGCACGTCAGGATAGCTGGCTGCCAGCACGCCCATCATATCCTGATTCAGCGTTGCCGCCTGATAGGCCCCCATAAACTGAGCAAACATGGGTGCCAGGCTATTTTCTACCCCCCAGGTCTGATCAAAAGAAAAGGTTGTCTGCACAAACCCAGCAGATAATACGCCGGCAGCACCGTCACTCAATAAGGCAGTACGGGCACGCGGGAAGGCGGCCTGCAGGTACGGGAAGTTGATCGTGGCGCCATAGCCACCCGCACTGGAACCTGCAACCAGCATTCTGCGAGGTTTAACAGTGCTATGTGCGTAGTAGTCTTTTAACCACTCCCGCACAGCCATAAAATTATCAAAGCCGCGATGGCGCACCGGTACCGGCGCTGCCGGTACGCCGGTGATTATTCCGGTGGTATCTTCATAAACCACATCATTTGAGCCAATGTGGATATCGCCGGTACAATAGGGAATAAACACCTTACTCCAGTTGGCAAAGGGGTTGCGGGGATTTTCATCGTCAAATATCCCCCCGGCACTAACCGGTGAGTTTTCAGTGTACATCGACGGATTGTAGGTCGGGCGGCCACCAGGCACACTACTTAGCGCCAGCGATGTCACGCAGGTCGCGTCGTTCCAACAGGCGCCACCACCATTAAAAAACACCACTAATTTACCGGCATTGCCCGGTTTAAAATAAAAGTGAAAATCGTTGGGATAAACAGCCCCGGTAGTCGGGTCGGTAATAGTTTCCAGTGCACAAGCTGGTGTCAGCGTTTGCGGTTGCCCCTCATCATTGATGATTTCTACGGTGGCTGGTACCGGAATTTGTTGCCATTCTTCAGCGTGGGCATTGGTCAGTAAGGTACAGGAGAGCAGTGCTGATAAAGCACTAAAGCAGCGAAGGCGAGTCATATTTCATCCTTGAGTATTAAAGGTGATTCAATAATAAACCGCTGATGCTGCTGGTAGGAGCGGGCCAAGCTTATTAAAATAAGTCTTAGCTAACATTAAAGTAAAAATCCCAGGTCGCAAAGCACAAAATTAGTTTATCAACGAATATCCTGTCCGTTAGCGGCCAGCTGGCAACTTCCCATACTGGTGATACCAGCCACCTTATCCAACTGGCTGGATAAGCAATGTCGGTGCAGCGTAGTCAGCGCTTCTACTGATCCAGAACAAACATTTGTACGATTACCCGGGCGGTATATTGCAGCGCATTTTTTAGTGCCGTAAGGTAAAACAAACACCGCATGGTTTGTGCCGTCGTCTAATGCAATCCCAACCAGCCATGTCATAACAAAGTAAAACGTAACCCTTACATTCAATCACTCAGGCCATCTTTCCCTGCTCGCAGGGAACCCGACTTTCAGGGAGAAAGTGCTGTGCTGTTTAAAAACCCGCTATTCAGCCCTCGTGGCCCCGCTGTAATGGACATGCTGCAAAGTGTCAGCGGCATCATTCTGGCCCTGTTCATGTGGGCGCACATGTTTATGGTGTCGAGCATTCTGCTGGGCAATGATGCCATGTACTGGGTGACCAAGATGTTTGAGGGCGAGCCAATCTTTGGTAAGGGCTACCCCATTCTGGTGAGCCTGTTTGCGCTGTTTATTCTGTCGTTAATCGTGCTACACGCGTTTCTGGCCATGCGCACATTTCCAGCCACTCACCGCCAGTACCGCACCTTGCATAAGCACCTTGGTGGCATTCGGCATACCGACAGCACCCTGTGGTATGTGCAGGTAATTACCGGTTTTGCGCTGTTTTTTTTAGCGTCGGTACATTTATATCAGCTCATCATGCATCCGGCGGACATTGGGCCCTTTGCTTCATCTGACAGAGTATGGACGGGGCGCATGTGGCCGCTGTATTTAGTACTGTTGTTTGTGGTCGAGCTGCACGGCGGCATTGGCCTCTACCGGGTATTGGTAAAGTGGGGCTGGTTTATGGGCAAGGATCCGAAAGTTGGCCGCAAACGCCTGACTATAGCGAAATGGCTGCTCACCTTATTCTTTCTGGTATTGGGATTACTGACACTCGCCGCCTATATGAAAGTGGGCTATGAACATCAGGATCGCGCCGGAGAACGTTATCAGCCAGCAGCCTATTCGCAGCTGAACAGTGCATCGCAAGGAGGTAGCCACTAATGCAAACTATTATAACCGATGCATTGATTATAGGCGGCGGACTGGCCGGTTTACGAGCCGCTATTGGCGTTAAACGCCGTGGATTTTCGCCGCTTATCTTAAGTCTGGTTCCACCTAAACGTTCGCACAGTACAGCAGCACAAGGCGGCATGCAGGCGAGTTTAGGCAACAGCGCCAAGGGCTGGGGCGATAACGAAGATGTGCATTTTGCCGATACCATTCGCGGCAGTGACTGGGG
>JAYZXK010000574.1:0-6882 GCA_036141415.1 Pseudomonadota bacterium | reverse complement strand
TGGGATGTTTACTTTGAAAAACTCGCTGAATGGCGGGAAGCAAAGCGGGTGTTAGAAACCCAGGCTGCAGAGACAGAAGATGATACTGCACAAAAAGCTCGTTAACGTTGCAGTAAAGGAACAGCTCAAAAACTGTTCACTTTTTAATCGTACAGCGCTACCCTGACGGCAGTCTTTGCAAAGGATGCCGACTACAAAAAGCTGGTAAAGAGCATTGATACCGGTGAGCACCACTGGCTGGACTTTGAGTTATCGAATGAAGCGAAACTCGACCTGTTCAAACGTGGCCTGGCCGCTTCGTTGGAGTTTTTAGATAATTTTAACTGGCCAGAATATAAAAAGACCCGCCTGACTCTGGCGGGTCTTAAATAATAACGGTATCCGGCTCATTCGAGCCGGCCTCTCGCTGTTAAAGCCGTTTTACATTATCCCCGCTGTCGCGGTCGATAAGTTTTACGAACGGGTCAACACCAACATATAACGGCTTTTCAGCCACGGTTACGGTGATGGTATTTTCGCCGCTGACAATTTTGTGTTTGGCTTTGTAGAGCACCTGGCTATCATCGGTAAGTATCGACGGATCACTGTTAAACACACCAATATCCACCCACTCCTCAAGTGGCTGTTCGGTTTCCATGCCCTGGCCGTCGGCGGCATATTTTGCGCCACTAACGGTAATAGTTACCTCATATCCCTCTTCTAACGGCGCCGTCTCTACTTCATCCACTTTCAAATCATACAGGGTGATTTGCTCGAAGATATCGGCAATAAACGCCTGCTCTTCCGGTGTGGCTTGTGCGTTTAGCGCAGCCTGTAAATCCAGCGTAGTCGGGTAGGGATCTGACTTAAAGCGGAAGTCTGTCATTAACTGTTCAAGCGCCGCATTTAGCCTCTCTTCGCCTAACCGGTCAAGAATCGACATCATTACCACAGAGCCTTTACGGTAGTGAATGTACTGCTGGTTTTCACTGCGCATAAACGGCATTTCCTCTAGCAGTTCGCTACTGCGACCACGTAAGTAGCGGTCCAGTTCGTAGGTCAGAAACTTACGGATCATGTTTTCACCATAGCGCTTCTGCAGCACCATAATGGCACTGTACTGAGACAGACTCTCCGACAGGATCGCACTGCCCTGCACATCGGCAGCGCCAAGCTGATGCCCCCACCACTGGTGGGCAACTTCATGGGCGGTAACATAATAAACATAATCAATGTCTTCACTGTTACGCAGGTCGGCAGTAAAGCCAATCACCTCAGAATAAGGCACGGTATTGGCAAAACTCTGCGCAAATGAGCGGTAGCCCGGAAATTCAATAATGCGCATTTGTTTATGCTGATAAGGGCCAAACTCGGCTTCAAAGTAATCCAGTGAGTCCTTCACACTCTGGATCATGATATCCACGTTCCAGTCATGTTTTGGATCGTAATAGACTTCGATATTCACGCCGTTGTGCTCGTCACGCTTGACCTCGTGACGGGCAGACAGGAAGGAATAAAAAGCCACCATCGGCGCATCCATTTTGTAATGGAAGTAACGGCGGTCGTTCTCGGTCCATTCTTTTTGCAGGTAACCCGGCGCAATGGCAATCTGATCGGCAGACGTTGAAATAGTGGTTTCAAAATCAATAAACCCGACGCCCGGACCAAAGAAGCTTTGCGCGTACTTGCTGGTATCTTCCAGTTTATTGGCGCGCGGACGCTCAGGGAGATCCCGCTTACGGCGCTCATGACGATCGCTAATCAAAAAGTCACCACGGAAGCCAAATATCGGGAACAACTCATAATTATTAATGAAAGTCCCGTTTTCTGCCACCATCAGGTCAAATCCGCGGTCTTTGAAACCCGCATGGTCGCGTACCACGGATACGCTGCCAGCCAGCTCTTCGCCGGGCATCATAGGCTCATCAAACTCCAGCCAGGCAGTATTAAACTCGTCGATAATTTCCACCACCTGGGCACCGGGGATATCAATATGCCACTCTGGTGTATGACGTGGAATAGATACCAGCGCCCGCGTAATCGGCGTATCCCGTTTGTTCTCTACCACCACCTCGGCGGTGGCTTCTATGCGCCGCTCTTCGGGGTAGATATCCACCAGCGCATTCGCTTTGGTAACAATCGGAATGTTGGCGTCTTCGTATTGCACAAACTGACGCTCATACTCGACCTGTCGGTCGAGACTTTCATCCCGGCCGGTAAACTCATTAAGCACTTTGGTGTTGTAGTGGATATACCCGCCGGTAGCAATAAACACGATCAGGCTGGCGGCCAGCAGGCCTTTGCCGGTGCTGCCCATCTGATAACCTAGCAGCTTAAAACGGTCTTTAAGCTTGCTCTCCGGACCGCGCTGCCACAGTCCATAACCAATCACAGACAATGCCAGACTCAGCGCTCCCCAGTACAACATGTACCAGTTGAATCCGGTTAAGAACCAGCCGTAACCATTGAGATCGGAATACAATACCTGCGGCGCATTACCAAACGTCCACATATTGTGTTCCACACCCAACTGACTCATCACCAGAGTTGAAATGAGGTAAGCAGAGGTAATCAGCATACCCATGTACTTATTAGGGCTCAGTACCTGAATAAAGAATGCCAGCACGGTCACCCACATCCAGGGTAACAGCTCAACATAAAACAGCTCCGTGATATACAGCCCCAACTCCAGATTGGGATAACCTTTGGTTAGCTGGAAGAAAATGGTGAACAGCATGCCAATGACATACAGAACAGCCAGCACCGCCCACATGGAAAACAGCTTGGAGACCCAGAATACCGCGTTAAATACCGGGGTAGACTCGATAATGTCGCCCATGCCGCTGCCCCGCTCGCGCCAGACAATTTCACCGCTGTAATAAATCACCACTATCATCATGGTAAGGCTGAAGTTATCTACAATGGCCTGGGTCATGTTTTGCGTAAGAGGCCAGTTATCGGTGCCATACAGGCCGCCGTAGGCCACCGCGTAAAGCGAGGTGAGGTTAAAGATGCTGAACAGTACCAACACAATCATCGCCGGGCTTAACAGCACCTGGCGCATTTCAAACCCAAGGTTAGTGACAAACTTGCTCCACTGATAACCGCCGCTGGCTTTGAAACTAATGCGATTACCCTCTGGCGCTGGCACTCTGGATGCCTTGGAGGGCTTAACTTTTTTACTGCCCTGTTGCCATTTGAAGGAAAAAATACCACCAAAGGCAAACAGAATTACGGCACCGATGCCCAGCCAGATAAGGCGGTTCTGCAGTAATACACCATCCAGTGTGATAGCTGTGACGTTTTTATCAAATACGGTCCAGTAACGGCTGATTTCACCAAAGGTTCGCAGTGCAAAGGGGTCGAGCAAAGCGGCAATTTCACGATACTCAGGCTCGCTGGTGATGACACCACCCACCACATAAACAATAAAGATCCCCAATGCCGTGAGGTAGGCTGCCATCATCGAGCGTACGCGCTGCGCCAGAGCGAAGAAAATCATCCCGAGGGATAAAAAGCCCGGCACAATAATGTAGAAAAAGGGCGCTAAATAGAAACTCAGCTGAGTGGCACCAATCCGCTCAGGATCGACCCAGGGCATTAATGAACCAATCAGTACACCAAGCGGCACTGCCGCAAATACTGTCAGAGTCACCAGCGTTGAGCCGAGGAAGCGGCCTAACTGGTATTTGGCCGGATTCACCGGTCGGGTATAAACCAGCTCACTCATTTTGGTAGTGTGATTACGGGTTGCAGTACCCGCAATAAAGTTTACCAGTAAGAAGAGCGCGAAAACGCCCATCACCAATACAGTCTGAGCAATCGCATAGCTGCCGTTATACAATACATTACCGCCACCACCAATGCGCACGCTGTCGGTAGTGGTTGCCATAAAGGGCAGTAAAAAGAACACCAGGGCGGTTACCGTAAATGACGGCTGACGCAGGAAATAGCGCCACTCAAAAGCCAGGCTTTTCCAAAACATAGTAACGCTCCTTATGCGGCCTGGGCTGATTTTTTACGTGATTCATAAAGGGTGGAGAAGTACACGTCCTCAAGATTCGCCGGCGCCGCCTCAAAACCTTCGGGCGCATCATCGGCCATAATATGCACCACATGTTTACCGGCAATCAGCCGCGAGGAGATCAGGCTGTACTGTTGTTCAATTTCCTTAAGCTCTTCCTGGCTTACCTGCTTACACCAGATCCGGCCCTTAAGCTGATAAGTTAGTTCAATGGGGTTTCCTTCTAGGAGGATTTGACCCTGGCCCAGTACCGCCATGTTAGGGCAAAGCTCAGACACATCATCAACAATATGGGTAGAAAGGATAATCACCTTTTCTTCCCCAAGGCTCACTAACAGGTTGTGAAAGCGATTGCGCTCCTCCGGATCCAAACCGGCGGTGGGCTCATCCACAATAATCAAATCCGGATCACCTAATAATGCCTGCGCAATTCCAAATCGCTGGCGCATCCCCCCCGAATACCCACTCACAGCCTTATCTCTGTGCTGCCAGAGATTAGTGTGTACCAACAAACCTTCTACTGCTTCTTTACGTTCGGCTTTATTGTTTAAGCCCTTGAGGACAGCCAGATGGTCAAGCAAACGCTCGGCGCTGATCCGCGGATATACGCCAAAATCCTGTGGCAGATAACCTAATCGCTGGCGCAGTTCATTAGGTTGGGCAATGACATCGGTACCATCGAAGACGATACTGCCCTGGTCAGGCGCCTGCAGGGTGGCGATGGTACGCATTAAAGAAGATTTACCCGCGCCGTTTGGCCCTAACAGGCCAAACATCCCCTTGGGAATATTAAGGTTGATACCGTCCAGCGCTCGTACGCCGTTAGAGTAGGTTTTGGTAAGTTGAGTGATTGAGAGCATGGCCTTTCCGTCTGCTTATAATTGTGTGATTTTCACACTACCCTATTAAGCTGACCAGGTAAGCACTAAATTTGTAACGATTTATAACACTCTTAATACCAATACGCATAGAAGTTTACCCTCTCAGAGTGATCCCTGAGGGCTAGTCGAAAACGACTTAGATGACGACGCGTTCTCTGTGGCACAGTCATTCTATGTCCAAAGCGCGAAATAAAGATGTAAGTCGTTTTGGCCACTCCCTTCGGGCAATTCCCTGAGGGCGAGCTATCAGACTTTCTGGCGTTGTTACGCTTGCTTGATTTGGAACCACCAAACCTGTGCAACCAAGCCTAGCCAGAAAGCCTGACAGTCTTGCTGAGTGAGCAAACTTCTACGCGGATTGATATCATCTTTGTCCGGGCCGGGGTTCACAGTCCCTGGGCATATTTTTGGGGCTGGTCAGCGCCGCCTCGGTGGAATGCACCGGTACGTCAACTTTGCCACTGGCAACTACCTCACCCAACTGCCACAAACGCCATTCGCCGCGCTCGTAAACGTCCCATTGCTCGTCACTGGTAAGTGGTTCGGTGGCAATAACACTGACCACATCCTTTGGTGTGGTTTCGGCGGCAAAATCAATCTCTACTTCCACGTCTTTCAGACAAGCGGGACCAAACGGCGCACGCCGGGTAATACTGGCCAGCTTGGTGCTGCAAAAGGTAAACAACCAGTCGCCGTTGCTCAGCAAGCAGTTAAACACCCCCTGACGGGCATATTCCTGGGCCAGGCCAACCAGAGTTTGGGTGAGTTGTTCCGGCATGGCATCCCGGGGCAGGCTATGACGCACCTGATTCATAATATCGCAGAACAGCTCTTCACTATCGGTATCACCAATGGCTTCGTACATACCTACCCGCCGGGAGAAGCCCGGGATCTGGCCATTGTGTGCAAATACCCAGTTGCGCCCCCACAGTTCGCGAACAAAAGGATGGGTATTGGCCAGATTAATGTTGCCAACATTAGCCTGGCGAATATGGCAGATAGCCGTTTTACTCTTTATCGGTAGTTTGCCAACGAATTCCGCGATGGGCGAGGTGGCACATGGCTCGGGATCGTGAAACAGCCGCACGCCTTTACCCTCGTAGAACGCCACACCCCAGCCATCTTTGTGTGGCCCGGTACCGCCACCGCGCCGTGTTAGTCCGGTAAAACTAAAACACAAATCAGTGGGCGTATTGGCACTCATGCCGAGCAATTCACACATTGGCTAACCTCAAAGTAAACGGATATGCGGGAAGAATAATCACTGACACCGGGGGATTCAACTCTCAGGTACAGTTATTACCACCTGGTTTACGAAGCAGACCTCCGGAGTATCTTCAAAAGTTGTGGAAATGCTCATATTGACCAATATAAATGACTGTTTAATATGGATATTTGGCAAAAATAACCGCTTAAATGACATTGACACGTTTTTTCATCAATTTATACTATTTTGGGCTGGATGCCTGAGAGCTTATTGCGGTAAGCTATTGGGTAGTATTCAGGTCAACAGAATAACCAGCACGCCTGACCCGGTTTGCATCCCCTTAATAGTAGCGCAGCAGGTATTAATACCGGAAGTTTAGCTGCCCGTATCCGAGCGATAATTAATAATAATGACCTTTCCAGACCTCACCAGAGCTTTTGAACTGTCTTCCAGATTACTGGAAGCCAAAACATTTCACGATCTGAATGTGGTGTTAATGAATACATTGCTTGAAATCGACACCATCGAAAAGGTCTCTTCCTACGAAATTCTGGGCCGGAATTACCGTGACGAACGGACGCCAGAGCCACTCATTCGCAAATTCCCCCTGTCGCTGGCAGAAGACTTCAAGGATGAATTCACCGATATCGTACGTGACATCAGCCTGCATGGCGAAACCGGAGTGTCCTTCCTGACCTGTGACAGGCAGGAGTATATATATATTTATGTCAATCGCGGCGAGCCACCTGAAAAACTGGTGTTGATAAAAGGGGTTGTAGACGAATACAACC
>JAYZXK010000573.1:0-13850 GCA_036141415.1 Pseudomonadota bacterium | reverse complement strand
GTGGTTAAATATTCCAGCATGGAAGGCTATCAGGACCGCTTTATTAATTTGTTCCCCAAATTTAAAGATTATCCGGTAACCTGCAGTGAAGACTGCTATCAGCCCAGTGAGCTTCTGGCGTGTAATGAGCCTATGGAACAGTGCACTTATATTGGTGATGCAGCGCCATTGTCGCTCAACACCGGGTATACGGTTAAATGGTATGGTCACGCCAGCTTTCACATCACCACCCCGGATAACCAACAGCTTCTGTTCGACCCGGTATTTAATCAGTTTGACTGGCCGGTAAACTGGGCTTTTCGCCTGTCGGCTGGCTTTAATCGTAACGAACCGGAGCAGCCCACAAAATCGGTGCTTGATGCAACCGATGCAGTAATGTATTCGCACATTCATTACGATCACTTTAACAAAGCCGATATCCAGGAATTCTCTGCCGATACGGCGTTTTTAACACCGTTAGGTTTTGCTGATCACTTTCCCGGCGGGAATTTTAATATTACCGAAATGGCCTGGTATGCCAGTAAACCACTGGGCAAGGTGAACGTACATTTTGTCCCCGGCCATCACTTTAGCAACCGGATTCTGGTGCCTTATCTGTATGAAGACGAAAACAAAACCCTGTGGGGTGGCTGGTTGCTCGAACATCAGGGCAACACCTTATTCTTTGCTGGCGACACCGGTTATTCGCCCCACTTTAAACAGATCAGAGAAAAGTACGGGGAGATTGACGTGTGCTTGCTGCCCATAGCTTCCTACTTCAGCGCAGAATCACCAGACTGGTATCGAAAAGTCCATATGACCCCGGAAGATGCGCTTATCGCAGCCAAAGAGCTAAACTGCAAAGTGATGGTGCCATGGGGGTATGGCAATAACAGCTGGAAGATGGGCGATAAAACCTCACACTCTGCTCTCTTTCGACTGCTAACCATGCATGAGCGTTTAGCTTCGGAGATTCCCTTACACATACTCAACGAAGGGGAACAGGCTAGCTTCTAAGAAAAGATAATGGGGTCAGAGTACATGAATGAACTTCATGAACTCTGACCCCTTGATATTTATTTTATTTTAGGGAGCGCGTCTTTCTGGTGGTCCGAGGTAGCTGGGCTTAAGATTACCGGTGTCCACAATTACCCGCTGTAATACGGCTCCTGGCGTTAGGGCTTTTACTGCCAGACGGTGGCGACCGGCCTTAGTTACAGGCAATATAGTGGTGAGTTCTTTCACGTTATCCATTACTCCCTGCGCCCAGGCTTGTTTGTCTTTTTGTGAAGGCAGCGCCAGTGTAGCCACATGTTCACCATCCAGGGTTACAGCTACCTTAATGCCCGTTGCTTCATCAAACGGCAAAGAAGGCGATAACTGTAGCGTTAGCGGAAATTCGCCAGTTGAGGTAAAGAATACCGGAAACTCCAGTGCCGGCGCCTGCTGATGTGTCAGGCTGGAATACGGCGGTAATGCCGCACTCATCGCCTGGCCTGTGCGCCCGTGTGCCGCGACCTTATGCCAACTGCCATTTGGGGTCGACTTCACCTTGGCCTCGCTTGCATTCATCGCCACGTAACCGTCTGCTTCAATAAAGTCGCCGCTAACCGGCCTGGCTGTCAGTTCTGGTTTGTGCGCAGTCACTTTTATGTTAGCACCGCCCCAGCCGGTACCTTTCACATTTATAGTGCCTTCGTGATGGCCAGCCTCTAACTGAGACCAGTCAATGGAAACTGGCACGTTCGTATCTGCCAGCAACTCACCGCTATTTTTGCCCAGAATGATCCAGGGCTGTGAGGCCTTTGCCGACCAGTTGAAAGCTTTGCCCTGCCGGTTGTACACGGTAAAGGTGCGAGTTGCTTCGCCATAGAGCGTAAATTCGGGCAGCGACAATCCGCCGGTGGCTGGCCAGTAAGCACGACTTCCCTCAACTGAAACACCCATATCAGCCACAGCAGGTTGTGCCAGCGCTTTGGTCTGAACTACCGGCGGGATATTGGCCGGCGGGTTATTCCAGTACACATAGCCAATGTGTGGCTGCGACATCATACGGTTCCATTTACCGCCCTTAATGCTGTGATACATCTCAGTAAGCTCGGCATCCCGTTCAAACCACGCGTTGACAGTGGCCGCCATGGCCGAGGTAGAAGCGCGGTCCTGTTCGGCATACAGAGCATTCAGCGCCTGGGCCCGGTTTAACTCAAACATAGCCTGGGTAGCCCACACCGGATGCGCAACCAACTGGAAAAATGCATCCTGATAATTACTGTCGATACGCTCGTAAATGCTCTTGGCTTTATCCGCCGCTTCGGCCAGTGTTTCGCTTATCCGGTCGGCTTCGTTGTAGTTCAATACGCTGTAGGTTTCCGGGCTCAGCGCTTCGGGTTTCCGGCGTCCGTTTTGGAGCGTATAAACTGTCAGCAACTCTGCAATGTCATTGGTAAACTGCCCGTTAAACTGCCTCGCAGCCCATTCCCGGGTAAACCGTTCGGCGGACTGCGAGTTAAACGCTTCCGGATCCCAAGCCTGCGCCAGGAAAAAACTGATAGGTAATTCCATAGGCTTTAAGTCGCCTACGTTGGTGATCCAGATTTTATCTGCGCCATATTCCCAGGCCAGATCCATTTGCTCCCAGACCTTACCCAGCGGCACGGTATTTATCCACCGGTATGACCGCGGGCCGCCCACATAATCAAAGTGATAATACACCCCGGCACCGCCACTACGGCCACGCTCAGCCTCGGTTGGCAGGCGGCGAATATTACCGGCATTATCGTCAGACCAAAGTAGTGTCACATCATCTGGCACGCGCATGCCCCGCTCATAGAAACCCTGCACTTCTTTGTACAACGCCCACACCTGTGGCACCTCAGAAAGTGGCTTATCCATTACATTGGCGAGGATTTCCCGCTGGTCGTGAACGATTTTTTCCAGCAAGCCGATATTTTCGCCTTCGCTCATTGGCGTATCAGCCTGACCACGCATGCCCAGGGTAAAAATACCGTCTTTATCTTTGTATCGCTTAGCACCTTCAACCCAGAACTCATAGAGCTTGTCGGGATTGGTTGAATACTCCCACGGACCGCTGCCATAGCGGTTCCACTCTTTATCGGCCCGCATCATGGGCTCGTGGTGTGAGGTACTCATTACTATGCCCATGTCATTGGCCAGATACATGTTTTGCGGATCATCATCGGCAAAAGCATTGTTCCACATAGCTGGCCATAAAAAGTTAGATTTCAGCCGCAACAGCAGTTCAAAAACATGCTTATAAAACTTCGCGTTATAGCCGCCGAACTTTTCGTGCACCATGCCGGTAAGAGCCGGCGCTTCATCATTGAGGAAGATCCCCCGGTATTTCACCCTGGGCGCATCGCTGATGTGCGTATCGGCCTTAATATAGAGCTTATCATGGCTAACAGTCGGCACATCTGCCCACCAATACCAGGGTGACACGCCGATTTTTTCACTCAGATCATAAATACCAAAAATTACGCCCCGGCGGTCATTTCCGCTGATCACCCAGGCCTGTTCAACGCCATGGAGCGGGCTTGCTACCGTATCGAGCTGATAACCTTCCCACTGCCGGGCTTTTGCCTGTACGGTGATTTGATTACTGGCAATGAGTTGGTCCACCAGCGCAGCCTGACCGCGCTCACCAACGATAATCACATGGCCCGAAAGGCTTTCTGTATTGCTGGCTAAGCGTGGCTTAAGGCCGGTTACACGGAAGATATCCTGCTGCAACGATTCGGCTGCCATTCTGATCCCCGGATTGGCGTTACTGTCTACCCAGATAGTCGCCGTTTGTTTTGCGGCGCTATCGGCCACCACAAAGTCGCCTGACGTATACTGATGGGTAACATAGTCACTCGCCAGGGCCGGTACGCACAAACACAACAATAAAATACTTACAACGCGCTTTAACATGCCTTTACCTCTGTTTATTTTCTGGCGTGCGGGCCAATAGTGGTGCCCACAAAGCCACCCGCTTTTTGCGTACTCAGCCAGGTAGCATCCTGCGGTTCGCCCACGGCCAGCCACTTACCATCCTGCTCAACGGCAAATTCAATTAACGCACCTTCGCCGTGAATTTTCACTTTTACCGGCTCGCCTACCGGGGTTGTCAGCGTTTGTCGGGCTACGGTGCTTACCTTGCCGTCAACCACCTGTTCAACAAACGCCTCATAGCGCCCGTGTTCACCGCGTAAGCCTAGAAAATAGTGGTAACTGGCACTCTGGAAGGCCGCCAGACCAGCCTCTGCAGATGAAGCGTTGGCGATAGTCACTTCGGTACTTGCCGCAAAAGATGCCGCAGCCTGATGGGAGCCCACATAACTCACCATCTCCTTGCTATAAAGGGCATTCTCCAGCGGCGACATGGTTAGCACACCGTTTTCAACACTCACCCAATGGCGATCAAAATCCCGTGGTGATTGCCAGCGCACGCTCAGGCTATTGCCGTCAAACTGGTCATCCCAATCGTAAAAATCCGTGCCCGGCTGTTTGCTTGTTCCGGCCGGGCGCGGGCTGGTAGGCGGAATAGGTGTTTTGGCCGGGAGAATATGCGGCCATTCATTACGCCACTCTACGGGCAGTGAAAAGGTATCCCGCCCCGTGTTGTAAAGGTAGTTCTCGTAAGGTCGGGTGCCTAAGAACACCGCCCACCAATCTCCGGCGTCGGTTTGAATCATGTCGGCGTGCCCTGCGGTATCCACCGGGTTGGGTCGCGGCCAGCTCAGATCCCGCTGGGTCAGAATCGGATTGTTTTCGTAGGGAATAAAAGGCTCATCCAGAGAACGTGTGCGGAATACCACCTGAGAGTGTTGTGGTCCGGTGCCACCCTCGGCGCAGGATAAGTAATACCAGTCATTCACTTTGTAGATATGCGGCGCTTCAATCCAGATGGGCTCCTGACTGATATCTACACCGCCATTCACCAGCAGTTTACGGCTGTCGGGTAACACTTTCTGAGCGGCGGGATCGTACTCCCACATCCAGATTGCCCGGTGGCCGTTATATAAAGGTTCTCCAGGAGGCGCTTCATTATGAGTGATGTACACGCGGCCATCGTCATCGAAGAAAATGTCCGGATCGATACCTCCGACTTCTGGTAACCAGATGGGTTCAGACCAGGGCCCGGCTGGATCGCTGGCAGTAATAATAAAGTTACCGCCATTATCTACCGAAGTAGTAATGATATAAAACAGGCCGTCATGGTAACGAATAGTCGGCGCAAAAATACCTCGTGAGATGCGCGCGCCGGAGAATTCCATTTGCTCTTCCCGGTCAAGGGCATAGCCCACCAACTCCCAGTCGGTCAGGTTTTTACTGTGTAAAATAGGCAATCCGGGGGTATAGCTGAAAGAAGACGTAGTCAGGTAATAATCATCACCCTTTTTGGTGATAGACGGATCCGGATAGAAGCCCGGCAAAACCGGATTAGCAAATTTGCCAGGCGGTGCCGTTGGGCGGTTATTCGGCGTAGCATACTTAAACCAGTTAAAGGTTACTTCTGCAGGCATCGTCGTTTGCACAGCAGGCTGAGCCGTAGGCTGTTGTACCGCCCCTGAAGAACCGGGAGAATTACACCCGGTCATCAACAGACCTGTGAGTAAGGAAAAAATAACACGCTGCTGCATAAACATTCTCTGTGTACTAACGTGAACGGCATTTAACGCTAAAGCCAGCAAGGCTTCAACGCGTTGGCGTTATGAAAAATCTCAACCAGAATTGCGTTTTTTGTGAACCAAATGTAAATCACAAATTACCCGACCAGCTGCCCGCCGAAAAGCGACAACCCGCTGATTTACCGGGATGTTATGTGTGTGGATGAGCGCTGATTTAAAACCAGCGGAAGCAGATCGTGTTAGGCAAACCTGCTTCCTGCTGTCACTTTCAGGAGGCCTTTAACGACAGATCCTGCTCTTCGCTATCGCGCCGGGCGTCACGATATTCTTTGGGAGTTTGATCAAAGTGCTTTTTAAACACCGCATACATGTATTGCAGCGACGGATAACCACAGATCTTGGCAATCTGTGAGGTGGCTTCGTCAGAATTTTCCAGCATCTTGCAGGCACGGTTCAGCTTTTCATTATGGATCTCACTATGAATACTGTGGCCGCGTTCTTCTTTAAAACGGTGTTCAAGGTTTGAGCGGGATACTCCTACGTAGTCGAGCACCTGATCCACCTTAATTCCTCGACAAGCGTTTTGCCGAATATAATGCATCGCCTGCATAACGTGAGGATCGCTAATGGCTTTAAAGTCGGTGGACTGACGTTCGGCAACACATTCAGGCGGGATCAGCACCGGCTTGCGGGGCTTATTATGGCCTTTCAGAATTCGATGCAGGGTTTTAGCTGCCTGAACCCCCATTTCAAAACACCCCTGACGTACTGAACTCAAACTCACCCGACTTAAATAACGGGCCAGTTCATCATCATCGATGCCGATAACCGACATTTTATCCGGGATAAGCATACCGATATGGTCGCACACCTGCAGTAAATGGCGCGCCCGCGAGTCGGTAACCGCAATAATCCCCACCGGCGTAGGTAAACTTCTCAGCCAGTCGGCCAGGCGCTTGGTAGTGTATTGCCAGGTTTCAGGTCGTACCGGGTGTCCGCGGTAGACATGACAGTCGTAGCCTTGCGAACGTGTGATCTCTAACACCGCGTTTTCACGTTCCTGGGCCCAGCGATGATGTTCATTCACCGGCGCACCATAAAAAGCAAAGCGCTGAATACCTTTTTGTCTGAGGTGCTCAAAGGCAGCCTGGATGAGGGCGTAATTGTCAGTAGCAACATAAGGCACATCAGGGTAATCGGCCGGATTGGCATAGGAGCCGCCAATCCCCACAACCGGTACATTAGCCTTGTGCAGGGCGGCCTGAATTTCCGGGTTATCATAATCGGCAATAATGCCGTCACCACTCCACTCATCAAGATGATCAAGGCGCGCCATAAAGTCTTCTTCCAGATACAGATCCCAGTCAACCTTTGAGGTTTGCAGGTAATCACCCACGCCCGCAATAATGCGTCGGTCATAAATTTTATTGGCATTAAATAAAAGCGTAATACTGTGTTTATTCTCAAACATAAACTGCCCCGTGCTAGCCGATTGTGCCCATAGCGATTACTGTTATACGCAGAAGCTGTATATCAATTAACCACTTTGTTTAAATTAGATAACTTTTTTTTACGATATTTCTTGTTTCCGAGCATACTAATACACCTTGTTCGAATTAACAAAAAAGTAACAAATTTTCGTAATTGCGATTTAGTGATTTCGCAATCAGCATAAGCGGCTAATCGTTCCGGTGAGAGTAACTATGTATATTGGTATTGATCTTGGCACATCCGGTGTCAAAACCATTTTGACCGATGAAAGCGGTAAAGTGGTGGACTCAGCGTCTTCTTCATTAACGGTAGCCATACCGCAACCGCTGTGGTCTGAACAAAATCCAGAGGATTGGTGGACAGCAACCTGTGCAACACTGGATGAATTAAAACAGCGTAACGACTTATCGGTTGTTAAGGCGCTGGGTCTGGCAGGGCAAATGCACGGCGCCACATTGCTAGATAAAGCAGGTCAGGTGTTACGCCCGGCTATTTTATGGAATGACGGCCGCAGTGAAGCCCAGTGCCGGACACTGGAAAGCACTGTTGCAAAGGCTCGGGTAATCACCGGCAACCTGGTTATGCCAGGATTTACGGCCCCTAAGTTACTGTGGGTAAAAGAAAACGAGCCCGACACTTTTAAGCAGGTGGATAAGGTTCTGCTCCCTAAAGACTATCTGCGCTACAAACTCACCGGTGAGTTTGCGTCAGACATGTCAGATTCGGCCGGTACTAGCTGGCTGAACACCGGTGAGCGAAGCTGGAGCAAATCCATGCTGATGGCCTGTGGTTTAAGTGAAAAGCACATGCCAAAACTCTATGAAGGCAACGAGATCACCGGTTACCTGACAGCACAAGCAGCCGGTCGCTGGGGCATAAATGCCGTTCCGGTAGTGGCAGGCGCCGGCGATAATGCAGCCGGAGCTGTGGGCTGTGGCATTGTTGATGCCGGCCAGGCTATGCTTTCGCTGGGCACTTCCGGGGTTTATTTTGCGGTGACCAATGATTACCGTAGCGATCCGGAGTCGGCGGTACATAGCTTTTGTCATGCCGTAGGTCACCGCTGGCATCTGATGTCGGTAATGTTGAGCGCAGCCAGTTGCCTTGACTGGTTTGCCAAAAATTCCGGTTACCGCTCCGTTGCCGAATTGTTTGACGACGTGGTTAACAACACCCGGCCGGATGATCCGAATACGCCGTTCTTTTTGCCTTATTTAACCGGCGAGCGCACACCACATAACAATCCCAATGCCAAAGCCGGCTTTTTTGGATTAACCGCTTCCACTACCCGGGCGCATATGGCCCAGGCTGTAGTGCAGGGTGTCTCTATGGCGTTGGCTGACGGTATCGATGCGGTGCACGGCTGTGGCATTCAGGTTGAAGGGATCAGTCTGATTGGCGGCGGTGTTAAAAGCACATACTGGCGTCAGTTACTGGCCGATGTCAGCGGCATTGCGATGAATTATCGTAAAGGCGGTGACGTGGGACCGGCCTTAGGTGCGGCAAGGCTGGCACAGCTTGGCGTTTCACCACAAACACCGGTTAGTGATATATGCCCGGTGCCGGAGCTGGTAGCCAGCTATGAGCCGGATTCTGCGCTTAAAAACTACTACGATCAGCGGCGCCAGCAGTTTCGCGAGCTGTACTTTTCACTTCATTCACAATTTTAACAAAAAACACAAGAGTCGATGAAATTTACATAATTGTCGAATACACGCCGATTGCACAGTATTAGCAATCATCATAATAACGGGCCATTCGGCCCACTCAGGAGTTAACTATGGCGGATTTTTTCCAGGACATCAGCCCAATCCAGTACGAAGGTGCCGAGTCCACTAACCCACTGGCATTTAAACACTATAACCCCAAAGAAGTGGTGTTAGGCAAAACCATGGAAGAGCATTTACGCTTTGCTTCCTGCTACTGGCACAACTTCTGCTGGGACGGCGCCGATGTGTTCGGTGGTAATACCTTTGACCGTCCCTGGTTACAGCCAGGCGATGCCATGGAGCGAGCAAAACAAAAAGCAGATGTCGCCTTTGAGTTTTTCAGCAAACTCGGCGCACCTTACTATTGTTTTCACGACATTGACGTTGCGCCAGAAGGCGACAGCATTAACGACTATATTCGTAATTTCAGCGAAATGACTGAAGTACTGGCGGCCAAACAGGAAGCCACCGGCATGAAACTGTTATGGGGCACGGCTAACGTCTTCAGTCACCCGCGTTACATGTCAGGCGCAGCCACCAACCCGGATCCGGAGATCTTTGCCCGCGCAGCAACTCAGGTATTTCACGCCATGAACGCCACCAAAACCCTTGGCGGTGCTAACTATGTGCTGTGGGGTGGCCGTGAGGGTTACGAAACACTGCTCAATACCGACCTCAAGCGCGAACGCGCGCAGCTTGGCCGCTTTATGAATATGGTGGTGGAGCATAAACACAAAATCGGTTTTGACGGTTTGCTGCTGATAGAGCCAAAACCTCAGGAGCCAACTAAACACCAGTACGATTACGACACGGCAACCGTTTATGGCTTCCTGAAAGAATACGGCCTGGAGAAAGAGTTCGCGGTTAATATCGAAGCCAACCACGCAACATTATCCGGCCATTCCTTCCACCACGAAATTGCCACGGCATTTGCACTGGGCGTATTCGGCTCCATTGATGCCAACCGCGGTGACGCACAGTTAGGCTGGGACACTGACCAGTTCCCTAACAGCGTGGAAGAGATGACGCTGATTTGTTACGAAATCCTCAAAAACGGCGGTTACACTTCAGGTGGCTTTAACTTCGACACCAAGTTACGCCGTCAGAGTATTGATGCGGCCGATCTGTTCCACGGCCATATTGGTGGCATGGATACCTGTGCACTGGGCCTGAAAAAAGCCGCAGCAATGCTTGAAAACGACTTTATTGCCGATGCGAAAGCCAAGCGTTACGCGGGCTGGAACGGCGAGCTGGGCGAGAAAATCCTCAACGGTGCTTTCTCTCTGGAGTCACTGGCCGGCTTAACCACTGAGCAGCAGCTTAACCCGAAACAGGTATCAGGCCGTCAGGAACTGCTGGAAAACCAGGTCAACCAGGTTATCTTCCGCTAAGCCGTTATTTTTTTACTTAAAAAGTGCAGACAATCTCTGCACTTTTTTTGTTTCTGAAGGAGACATAATTTGATTCGGTTACTTTTGCTATGTACCTGTCTTATCGCGCAATGTGCAGGGGCAGCCACCACATTACACCGGCTTATTTCAGACCACGCGGTGCTACAACGCAATAAGCCTGTTCCGTTAACCGGCACCACAGATTCAAAAGCACCGGTTCAAATCTTGTTTGACGGCGAACTGCTGGGTGAAACCAGCGCAACCAACGGCAAATGGCGGTTTGAGTTACCAGCACACCCCGCCGGCGGCCCCCATCAGCTTATTATCAAACGCAACGACACCCTTACCGTTAATGACTTGCACTTTGGTGATGTGTGGCTGACCTCCGGGCAGTCAAACATGGAACTCACCATGGCCCGAGTTGAAGAGGCTTACCCGCTTGATGTAGCCGAAGCAGACTTTGAGCTGATCCGCGAGTTCACGGTGCCCGACATCTACCGCTTCGATGGCCAAAACAGTGATTACAGCGGCGGTCAGTGGCGCAGCGCCACGCAGCAAAACATACGCCAGTTGTCGGCTGTGGCGTATTACTTTGCCCGTAAGATCCACCTTGATCAGAATGTGCCCATAGGCATTGTTAATGCGTCGCTGGGGGGCTCGCCGATTGAGGCCTGGATGCACAAAGACATCCTTGCTCCCTATCCGGACAAAATTGCTGCCAGTGAGCGCTTTGCCGATCCGGCAGCAGACGCGCAAACCCGTAAAGAGGATAAAGCCCGCTCTGATGCCTGGTACGCCAAACTTCATCAATCCGACGAGGGGTTGCAGTCAGAGATTAAATGGTACGACCCGGAATTAGACGACAGCACCTGGCAAGCTATCACAATGCCAGGCAACCTGCCGACCAACGGCAAAGAATTTATTGGCGTCTGGTGGCTCAGAAAAACGCTACATCTGGACGAGGTACCCACCAAGGATATGACCCTCCGACTGGGCCGCATTGTGGATGCCGACACCGCTTACATAAATGGTCACAAAGTTGGCGGAACCACTTATCAGTACCCACCACGGCGCTACAATGTCACGCCGGACATGCTAAGAAAAGGCGATAACGTTATTGCCATTCGCATTACCTCTGGTGGTGGCTCAACCGGATTTGTACAGGACAAAATGTACTTTTTAGGTTCCGACAACGCGCGTTATCCACTGACAGGCGAATGGCACTATAAAATCGCTGCCCAAATGCCACGCCTGGCAGGCTCTACGTTTATCCGCTGGCAACCAACCGGGCTTTATAACGCGATGATAGCACCGGCAATCCAGTTTCCCCTTACCGGGGCATTGTGGTATCAGGGTGAGTCGAACAGCAGCGCGCCCAATGACTACGCTAACAAACTAACGGCCATGATTAATCACTGGCGTGGCCAGTGGCAACAGCCGAATATGCCTTTCATTATTGTTCAGCTAACCAATTTTATGGCCCGACAGGCACAACCTGTCCAGAGCAACTGGGCGGTGCTGCGAGACCAGCAACGCCAGGTCGGAACGCTTGATAATACCGCTTCAGTGGTCACCCTTGATGTGGGAGAGTGGAACGACATCCATCCGGTCAATAAAGCCATCGTGGGAGAACGGCTGGCCCTGGCTGCCCGCCACCTTGCCTATGATCAGAATATTACTTATCAGGGCCCGGTTCCGATCAAAGCAGAGCGAAAAGCAGACAAGGTTATCATTCACTTTAACCATACCGGCGAAGGCCTCACTGAGGCTTCTCCGTTAAAGCAGAGTTTTGCCCTTGCCGGTGCAGATGAAAAGTACTACTGGGCTGACGTGCGTATTAACAACGACATGGTGATTCTATCCAGCGAGAAGGTAAACCAACCTGTTCACGTTCGTTATGGCTGGGCTGACAACCCTGAACCCGGCTTGTTCAGCAGTACCGGGCTTCCCGCAGCGGCTTTTAGTATGACCGTCACCAGCGCAACCAGTGCTGATTAATCTTTGTTTCAGGCCGGAGTCATTATGAGCACCAAATTACTATCATTCAGCAAGCTGGCGATGTCATTATCACTGGTTTATACCTTGGGTGCCTGTTCGGGCACTAACAGTTCCGGCACTTCTGTTATCACAGACAGTGCACCACAGTCTGTTGCCTTCTATGCCAATCAGGTTGGCTTTTTACCGCAACAGCAAAAACATATCGTGGTAAGAACTTCGCAAGCTGTTTCTTATCGGGTAACCAACACCACCAGCGGTCAGATAATTCTGGAAGGAACTACCAGTTCACCGGACTACTGGCCATTGGCAGATCAAACCGTGGCCGTGGCAGACGTGAGCAGTATTACGGCTCCCGGTCTGTACCGGCTGTCTGTAGGCGACAACAACTACACCACATTCAGAATTTCAGTTCAGCGCGTGAGCGCCCTGCATGATGCGGCGATTAAAGCGTATTATTACAATCGTGCGGGCATGGCGCTGGACCCGGCCTTTGCTGGCAAATGGCACCGCGAAGCCGGCCACCCGGACACCCATGTGCTTAACCTCAACCAGCCGCAAGTTAGCCTTGCAAGCCCCAAAGGTTGGTACGACGCCGGTGATTACAATAAATACATTGTTAATTCGGGCATATCTACTTACACCCTGATGCGGGCATACCTCGACTTTCCGGCTTTTTATGCACAGCGGCGCTGGAATATCCCGGAGTCCACCAATGACCAGCCCGATTTACTCGACGAGATTAACTGGAATCTGGACTGGATGCTAACCATGCAGGATCAGGACGGCGGCGTTTATCACAAGCTTACCACGTTAAATTTTGCCCCGGCGGTGATGTCGGCAGAGGCTACGGAACAGCGATATGTCGTTGCTAAAAGTACCGCCGCGTCACTTAATTTTGCAGCGGTAATGGCAACAGCAGCCAGAGTGTACCCGCAACAACAAAGCAATTTTCTGGCAGCAGCTAAAAAAGCCTGGCAGTGGGTACAGGAAAACCCACAAAAGCCATACAAGAATGCACCGAATGTAAAAACCGGGGAATACGGCGACTCATCGTTTAACGATGAATTTGCCTGGGCAGCCAGTGAGCTATTTTTAGCCACCGGTGAGCAAGCCTTTCTCCATGAGGCAGAGCGCTATCTGGGCTCCCCATCTACCCCGGGCTGGTCTGATACCATGGGATTAGCTTACCTGTCATTACTTTCGGAGCAAGGACAAAAAGCCCTTTCCGCTGAGCGCTACCAGGCCCTAAAGACACGTTTTCTGGACTATGCGAATGCACTGGTAAAAACCAGTCAGTCATCACCGTTCAGAATGGCCATGACAGGGAAAGATTTTGTCTGGGGCAGCAACGGTGTTGCTATGAACCACGCTATGGTGCTGGCCAGCGCCTACCGGCTCACCAATGAACCCGACTATCGTCATGCCTTTACCGGCCTGGTGGACTACGTATTGGGAAAAAATCCGGTGGGCTACAGCTACGTGACCGGCTTTGGTGAAACATCGCCGCGCTTCATCCATCATCGCCAATCCCATGCTGACGGCATTGCCGAGCCGGTACCGGGCTTTTTAGTGGGCGGCGCGCAAAACGGTCAGCAGGATAACTGTCAGTACAGTGCCTCGTTGCCCGCAACTTCATATAAAGACAACTG
>JAYZXK010000572.1:0-2712 GCA_036141415.1 Pseudomonadota bacterium | reverse complement strand
TCCAGCAATGGTTTAAGCGCCGCAGGACGAGCCCAAAACATTCCCCCAACCGGGTAGTTAATAAAGTTATCATCAATATCAACTCCCCATTCGTCAACGAACTCCTTGGCGTAGGGTTTATTACATGTCCAGTGATTAACCCAGGCAGGCATCATCCAGAAAGATGTGGGATAGTAAATCCCCATATCTTTATGTTCATCAAACAAGCGTAATACAGATTTTGTTACATGACCGTCTTTGAGCAAATATTGATTTTGGTAATCAAACCACTGAGTTTGTTCACGACCGCTGTACAGTGATTTCTTGGAGTGCAAATGACACATAAGGTCGTAATTAAGCAGCGCTTTACTAAAATGCACAAGAAATGGACCAAAGTTCCGCCCACGGTTCTGACATACCGCGACATTCACTTTGTTAACCTTGCTCAGCTTGTTAAAAGTACTGTTGGCATCGTCGGCAATTTCTTGTGTTGAAGCGGTTACAAACACATCAACCTGAACAGGGAAGCGTTCTAAGCATTCAGCAAACTTAGCAACGAAATCCGCATAAAAAACATGCAATACGATGGCAATTTTTTGCTCACGCCAAGTGGCTGTCTCTTTCGGGACCAGGTTATCTTTGGGTGTCCAACGAGGCAGAGCTCTGGACCAGTTTCGGCCTTCATACTGGCCGTGATACATATAATGAAGTAATGGCGAAATACCGGCGTGATAGATATCCACATTACTACGCAGATAAGTTTCGGTATCAAAGCCCGGCGATGGATTCACGTTCCCAAAAGGTGACTTTTTCAAATAGTCTTTAAACGCCAACCAGTCTGATGGGAAAGAACCGTAGTGTTCCTGATACCACTTTGCATCAAAAAGCCCAAGCTTTTTAGCCAGTTTAAAAGCTTTTGCTGTAGAAGGATAAGCTAGCCTTTCCGCCTGAGTTTGTAAACTTCTGGCTAACTGTTTTATATTTTTTTTCATCGTTATAACCCAAAAAACTGCATCGAGTTAACATTACCAAACCCTGAAATCGCATCATCGAATTCAAATAGTGGCCAACTTGCACTGGGTAATAAATTACGTTTGGACACATACTGCTCGTAAAGAAATTCAACTTCACCAATTTCAAAATTTATATCATTAGCCATAAAATGCTTGATAGCATCAAGCGCGCCCTCAAATATCAGATTGAGTTTTTCAAAATGATGCTGCGTGTAGTTACGCTTTCCAAAACAGAAATGGAACGGCTTATCAGGTAATGGCGACTCCAAAATATCTACAAACTGGCCATCCGGGGAAGTAAATAAGGACTCTAAAAACATCGAGCGGTCGAGCATAGTGTAGCCGCCACCCATTTTAACTTTGTCTTTAAATACGTATTTTAATTCTGCGATGTATTTACCGACCTGAGTGTTACTTGAATCAGTAGTGATAAAGTAATATCCGCGGGTATTGCTCTGTAGCAAGATGCTTAGCAATTTTTGAATAGTGCCTGAGTACCCCACATCCAGAAACAACGCCTGGTTTGCAGTTTGTGATGTTAAACCAATTGAACCGAGATATGCCAGATAAGTCTCACGACCAGGTCTAATTATACTTTCGATAACGTCAGAATTGTTATTAAGGATATCCTCAATTTTATCTTTATCATCGGGCGTACTGATTAATTCATCCAACGCGTCTTCAGCAACAAACTGCTTTACCTGCTCAAGAGTAAAGCCATACCTTGAAATGAAAAAATCCCCTAGTTTACCGGCATAGGAATGACCCAGACTGAATGCCCAGGACTCTTTATGACCCAACGCGATGCGAAATAAAAATGTTCGGGACGCATATAAGTAAACAGGTCTGGACTCTGGGTTGAGCAATTGCAGCCCTTTTTGCAGGAGGTACCCTTCACGAGCCAGACAATAAACAGTTGAGGGGGTTGCTTTTACGTAATCGTTGACCGCTGTCAAATAGGTGTGAATAACCGGGCCGCAGAAATTATACCCAAATTCTTTCAAGGAGACTGATTCCACCATCACTTATCTCATTTATACTTATAACATCGAATTTATCGCAATACATTTTGCATATTGCATAATTGGCCTGGCTACAGAGTGTAATCCACTGGAGCACAAAAACATTTACTGTAAAACTACATCACGAGCTACTTGTAAAGGTTGGCAGAAATATTAGATTTAACTTCCTTTTGTTCACTGACATGAATTCCATTTCGATGTAAAAACGCGCCTAACTTCTGAAATTTATCAGGTGCTTCTAAATCAAAAAAATGCAGAAACTTAACGTCTATATCAGAGATATCAAAATAGCTTTCATATTCATTTTCGCTACTATATTCATCTCCTAAACATGAGGTAAGACGATGTTGAAAACTACCATTATCATGTTTTAAACGGCTTTTTTTCCACTCAGACTTTTCCCGAGAGTTAAGAATATACAGCGCATCAGGAAACTGACTGGCAATATAAGGGCGTAACAATAATGGTGAGATGAATAGGTCAGGTGTCAGCAAGTAGAAGTCAAGAAAACAATCATAGTCCTCATAACCATTAATAACATTTAACCCGGCAGACACGTTACTCACCATTCGCTTTGCAAGCAAGCCATCATCCCAATGCACCGACTTTAACCCATTGTTTTTGAAGAACTGATGCAAACTACCCGTGGCACACTTATTTGGACCAATTACAAACACTTTAGGCATCGACGTTCCCCA
>JAYZXK010000571.1:0-6665 GCA_036141415.1 Pseudomonadota bacterium | reverse complement strand
CATACCAATGTCGTTAAACAGCGTTCAGTATCAGATTTCCGGGCTATCTGACTTGCTGATAATTGATAGTGTAAACCTTGGAAAATCCGCTGTAGGTCATGCGCAGTTGAATATGATTATCAGGAATATATCCGAAAAACCCGTAACCGTTGAAGTTAACACAAACTGGTATAATAAAGATTTTGTTGCTACAGAAGCTCCAAGTGGCTGGCAGCGTATTAATCTGTCACGTCAACAAAGCTACGTACTGAATACCAATGCAACCCAGCTAAGTTCAACGCACTACGTAGTGAACATCAGGGAGATATAACATGAAAAATGTATTATTCCTATTCGCTTTTTTCTGCTTAACAGCTGCTGGTTCCACCCTTCCTTCAGCAACGAAAGTAGCAACTCCTCCTAAAGTTGCAAAGCCAAGTGTGAGTCAGGAAACTCTCTTCTTATTTTCAGAACTTTACAAAGCGAACGCCAGCCCCAGACTTACTATTTTTTGGAATCGTTCATTTGATGATCAGTTATCTGAGTGGGTGAATAGATCGCCACTTTCCGTAGCCACCGATGCCGTCACCCTGGATTCTCAAAAGAATAGTCTACATATTAAACAAAGAACTACGTCTAGTACGTTAGTTCAGCAACTCAACAAAAAGCGAGAATCGCCAAGTGAGGAGAAATTCGAAACGCTTAAGTCCGCATTTCTTCAGCCATTTTTAAAGGCAAAAACAACCTTTGTTGATAGAAATATTATTATGAGGCTAATTGCTGAAGCTGAAACAGAGTTACATCAACCAACACTTCTGGACGCCAAACAAATTGAAACGAAAGCTTTGCAAGCGAAAACCGACTATATAATGCAGATATTGTTTATTCCAACTGAGCAGAGTAAGTTGGGCTTTAATGTTTTAGTAGAGGTTTTTAACGTTACTAGTGGCGCACTGGTCGTCAGTGTCATGCATAAAGAACAAACCGCTTCCACGGCCTGGTTAGCTACCGATAATGGTTTTACACAAGTACTTAAGCACCCGGAGCCACTTACTCTTGATGTCCTCGGTATTGAGCTAGCCGAGTCAACTATGTCAGCACTGATTAATTTTTGGCGAGATAAAAATGCAGTAAATTGACAAACGGAAACATTACTCGCTCAATTAAGTAATTTCGAATTGCTGCCCACTCATCTTTTAAAGGGATATTTCTAAAATTGAGTTTCAAGTCGTTACTATCAGTACTATGCCCACATCAATACAAATATGATATTGCCCAACTAGTAGTGCTAAAAAAAAAGGCGAACCATCTCCGGTTCGCCTTTTTTCTCACCTATGCGTTCACAAACTTAATTGCATTCACAAATTCAATTGCAGTTAGTCAAAAATCACTTCTCCTCAATATAGCTCTCCAGCGGCGGGCAGCTACACATGAGATTCCGGTCGCCGTATACGTCGTCGATACGGTTTACGCTTGGCCAGAACTTGTTGCGGGCAACGGTGGGTACCGGGTATGCCGCCGTGGTGCGGTCATAGCTGCGGTTCCAGTCGTTATCGCAAATATCGGCCAGTGTGTGTGGTGCGTTGTGCAATGGGTTGTCGGTGGCATCCCATTCGCCGCTCTCCACTTTGGCAATCTCTTCGCGAATGTGGATCATGGCTTCTACAAAACGGTCCAGCTCAAACTTCGACTCTGACTCAGTTGGCTCAATCATCAGCGTACCGGCTACCGGGAAGCTCATGGTTGGCGAGTGGAAGCCATAGTCGTTCAGGCGCTTAGCGATATCCAGCTCAGTAACCCCGGAGGCTTCTTTAAGCGGACGTAAGTCGATAATACATTCGTGCGCCACGTGGCCGTTACGGCCTTTGTACAGCACCGGGTAATGGCCTTCCAGTGAACGCGCCACATAGTTAGCGTTCAGAATGGCAACTTCGGTTGCTTTACGTAAGCCGGCACTGCCCATCATTTTGATATACATGTAGCTGATAGGCAGAATCGACGCACTGCCCCATGGCGCGGCGGATACCGCACCACAGTCTTTGCCCGCACCTTCAATGTCTACCACAGTGTGGTTAGACAGGAACGGCGCTAGATGCGCTTTTACGCCGATAGGACCCATACCAGGGCCGCCACCACCGTGTGGAATACAGAAGGTTTTGTGCAGGTTTAAGTGCGATACGTCTGAACCAATAAAGCCAGGTGCGGTAATACCTACCTGAGCATTCATGTTGGCGCCATCCATATACACCTGACCGCCGTGCTGATGCACGATATCGCAAATTTCACGCACAGTTTCTTCGTATACGCCGTGGGTAGAAGGGTACGTGATCATGGCACAAGACAGGTTATCACCCACTTCTTCCGCTTTAGCACGCAGATCGTTTAGATCGACGTTACCGTTTTTGTCACAGGCAACTACCACGACTTTCAGGCTGACCATTTGCGCCGAAGCCGGGTTTGTTCCGTGGGCAGAGCTTGGGATCAGGCACACATTACGGTGCCCTTCACCACGGCTCTCGTGGTAACGCTGTATCGCCAACAGCCCGGCGTATTCACCCTGAGCACCTGAGTTAGGTTGCATAGAAAGCGCATCGTAACCAGTAATGCTGATTAACCAGTCGCTGAGCTCGCTTATCATCTCCTGGTAACCTGCGGCCTGGTCGAGCGGCGCAAACGGGTGCAACTGACCAAATTCAGGCCAGGTCACCGGGATCATTTCAGCCGTAGCGTTGAGCTTCATGGTGCATGAACCTAAAGAAATCATCGAGTGATTCAGCGCTAAGTCTTTATCTTCGAGGCTCTTGATGTAGCGCAGCATCTCAGTTTCTGAGTGATAGCTGTTAAACACTTCGTGCGTGAGGTAGTCACTAGTACGAACCAGATCGCCCGGAATAGACTGGCTTCCCTGAGTGGTCACCTGGGCATCCATGTCTTCAATACTCAAGCCGTGGTTATCACCAATTAATACGCTGAACAGATTCAGAATGTCGTCGCGGGTTGTGGTTTCATCCAGCGCAATACCCACCGCGCCATCAATATCTGTACGCAGATTGAGGCCCAGTGCCAGCGCCTTTTCAATTACACTTTCTTTGTTATCCACCAGCACGGTGAGCGTATCAAAGTAAGTGCAGTGCTTAAGTGCCAAACCTTTCTTGATTAAACCGGCAGCCAGAATATCGGCAAAGCGGTGAATACGGCTGGCGATGGTTTTAATGCCTTCAGGACCATGGTACACGGCATAAAACGACGCCATATTGGCCAGTAACACCTGCGCCGTACAAATGTTTGAGTTGGCTTTTTCGCGGCGGATATGCTGCTCGCGGGTTTGCAGCGCCATTCGCAGTGCCTGACGACCACGGGTGTCTTTACTTACGCCGATAATACGGCCTGGTAATGAGCGCTTGTATGCATCACGGGTAGCAAAAAAGGCGGCGTGTGGACCGCCGTACCCCATGGGTACACCAAAACGTTGGGCACTGCCTAAGGCAACATCTGCACCCAGTTCACCGGGCGATTTCAGCAGCGCCAGGCTCATCAGATCGGTGGCAACCGCCACAATGCCTTTTTTGGCTTGTACGGCCGCAATGGTATCGGTGAGATCTTTCACTTCACCAGTGGTGCCAGGATATTGCAGTAACGCACCGAAAACTTCGTGCTCGGCGGCTTGCTCGGCAGGGCCGGTAATAATGCCAAAACCAAACATCTCAGCACGGGTTTCTACCACGTCGAGGGTTTGTGGATGTACGTCATCGGCCACAAAAAACAGGTTGGCTTTTTTGTTTTTAGATACCCGTTTGGCCAGCGCCATGGCTTCTGCCGCCGCGGTGCCTTCGTCCAGCAATGAAGCTGAGGCCAGCTCAAGGCCGGTCAGATCGATAGTCAGTTGCTGGAAGTTCAGGATCGCTTCCAGGCGGCCCTGAGCAATTTCCGGCTGATACGGCGTATAGGCGGTGTACCAACCCGGATTTTCCAGCACATTACGTAAAATCACGTTCGGTACGTGGGTATCGTAATAGCCCATGCCGATAAACGAGCGATTAATTTTATTTTTTGCGGCGGTGGCTTTCAGGGCTGCCAACGCTTCAACTTCGGTGGCACCTTCGCCCACTTCAATGGGTTTATCCAGACAAATGCTGTTTGGCACGGTCTGATCGATAAGGTCATCCAGCGAGCTGGCGCCCACTTTGTCCAGCATTTGCTGGATTTCTTCTTCGCTGGGGCCAATATGACGGCCAACGAAGGCATTTTTTTGCTCTAACTGAGCCAGTGAAATTGAAGCGTTTGACATAATTCGTTAAGCATCTGCAATAGAGTAAAAAGAATAAACAAAGGGGCCACTACCGCCCCTTTATTATCAATGTTGTAACGTCCGACTTATTCGTCGTCTTCGATACTGGCGGCGTAGCCTTCAGCATCGAGCAGTTCGTCTACTTCAGCCACATCGTCGGCCTTAATTTTAAATAACCAGCCATCACCGTATGGGTCTGAGTTAACCAGCTCAGGTGAGTCTTCAAGTTCTTCGTTTACCGCCAGTACTTCGCCGGTAATGGGGGTATAAACGTCTGATGCAGCTTTTACTGATTCAGCTACTGCCACGTCGTCGCCAGCATTTACCTGATCACCCACATCCGGTAAATCAACAAATACCATATCACCTAATAAATCCTGCGCGTGCTCAGTGATACCAATGGTAAAAACTCCGTCACCTTCCGGGCGAACCCATTCGTGTGACGCCGCGTAACGTAAATCATTTGGGATAGTACTCATGTGTATTCCTGCTCTTCGTTAAATTGTTATAAAACACTTTTTCCATTGCGGACAAAACTGGGCTTAACCACTTCTACTTTAACCCACTTTTTACGCATTTCCACCTCTACGGTGCTGCTGTTAGTCGCAGGAATACGTGCCATGGCAATGGCATGCCCTAAGGTAGGTGAGAAGGTACCCGAAGTGATAATGCCCGCTTCGCCTTCTGCTGTTTTGACGTTCAGTCCGGCGCGCAATACGCCTTTTTCTTTCATCACCAGGCCAACCAGCTTTTGAGTGCCCTGTTCACGCTGTGCCTCAAGCGCTGCACGACCCACAAAGTCACGGTCGGCAGGTTCCCAGGTCACGGTCCAGCCCATGTTTGCTTCCAGCGGCGAAATGGTCTCGTCCATATCCTGGCCATATAAATTCATGCCCGCTTCCAAACGCAGCGTATCCCGTGCGCCCAGTCCGCTGGGTTTTACCCCGGCATCCAGCAGGCTCTGCCACAGATCCGGCGCTTTTTCTACCGGTACCATAATTTCGTAACCGGCTTCACCGGTGTAACCGGTAGTGGCGATAAACAGGTCTTCGGCCTGTACACCGAAAAACGGCTTCATGCCTGCTACCGCTTCATTCTGAGCGTTAGAGAACACCTCGGCCGCTTTGGCTTTAGCCTCTGGTCCCTGCACTGCAATCATGGCAAACTCGGGACGTTCGGTCACCGTTACATCAAAGCCTTCGGTTTGCTTTAACAACCAGTTCATGTCTTTTTCGCGGGTCGCCGAGTTCACCACCATGCGGTAGTTGGTAGCATCGAAATAATACACAATCAGATCATCTACCACGCCGCCACCATCGTTCAGCATACCGCTGTACAACGCTTTGCCTTTGTCCTTGAGCTTATCAACGTCGTTTGCCAGCAGGTAACGCAGGTAGTCTTTAGCCTGACTGCCGGTAACATCAACAATGGTCATGTGCGACACGTCAAACATACCCGCCGCCTGGCGTACAATATGGTGTTCTTCGATTTGCGATCCATAGTGAAGCGGCATCTCCCAACCGTGGAAATCGACCATCTTGGCACCTGATTCAAGGTGTTTATTATATAACGCCGTGCGTTGTGTTGTTGCGCTGCTCATTGTGGCTAACCCATCAAAGTAAAGACAATGGATTAAAGTATAGGGAGGCATGGCAAACACAACAAATTGGAAATTCTTATCAATACATTTAAAATACTTATATACACAAGCCTGAATATCAGAATTACTAATCTTTATGATGAAGCAGCTTTCTCTCGATAACCTGCGCACCTTCGTTGGAGTAATAGAACAAGGTGGCTATGCCAAGGCCGGTCAGTGGCTGGGACGTTCACAACCTGCCATCAGCCTGCAGATAAAAAAACTGGAAGAACAGTTGGGAAAAAAGCTGTTCACCAAAGTGGGACAAAGGCACTTACCAAGCTCCGATGGCAACTGGTTGTACCCCAAAGCCAAAGAACTACTGGAGCTAAACGACAGTATCTTCCGCAGCATGGATCCCACTCCGTTGCGCGGTCGCATGCGGTTAGGGATCCCCAACGAGTTTGCATCCACGTTACTGCCCGGCTTGCTTGGCGAGTTTTCCAAACGCTATCCGGATGTATCGCTTGAAGTGACTTCGGCCCTGAGCCGCGAACTGCTACACCCGTCACGGCGCAACGATTTTGACATGATCCTGGCGCTGGTAAACCCTGAGCAGGCTACTGATGGCGATGTGATCCTGGAGGATGAAGTCGTGTGGGTAGGTGATCCCGCCCATCCCTTAATTACACCCAATATCGCCCTGGTGCTGGCGCCCGATGGCTGTATTTATCGCAGTCGCATAATTACACACCTAAAACAACAAACCACGGCCTGGAAGATAAGTTATACTAACGCCGATTTATCCGGCCTGGTGGC
>JAYZXK010000570.1:0-3414 GCA_036141415.1 Pseudomonadota bacterium | reverse complement strand
CAAAAATCAGCTGACCTTTCTTTACTTTATCTCCAACCTGCACGTGCATGGTAGGACGCATACCCACATATTCTTCTCCCAGTATGGCAGCCCGAGACACCGTCAGACCATCCTGGATCTGTTGTGTCGGAGCTCCCGATATAGGGAGGTCGAGACCTTTTTTGATTTTTATCATACGTAATCGCACTACTCTAATAGAAATACCCTTTTGAATTTGCAGCGCTCCGGCAAGCCTGCCAACAGAGCCTAAATTCAAAAACGTACTTCATACAAACAGTAAAATTTGGTTATTTAAAACCGTAACAAAGCTACAAAGCTTCGTTTCCACTTCGCAAAAATGCAATCCAGCTGAATTGTTATTGTTGTTAGAAAGTGTCGTGGTTTTTATTATGTCGGGCGCTTGCTGTATCGCCCATTGTCACGACCAGGTGCAGGATCCTGAACAAGGTCCTCCACTTAATTTCGGAATTTTAGCATCAACATAGCAACTTACGCTACGTTGATTAGAGATAAACCCTAATTTTTATCCCAATTATCTGTACAACTAACCTACCACATTAGTCTTATATCTAATCACAGAGGCCACTCTGTCTGGCTTGCAATGCCCGGCGCACTGAATGATGCCGACCAACTGCTATGCACTAAAGTACTAACAACGCCTCATAATAAAGCCGTCATAAAGACGGCTTATATCAATTATTAGTTGGTATTACCAATTAACCAAAGGATCCACATCGGCCTCGTAATCGACCCCTGATACGTCGAAGCCGAACAGTTTCAAAAACTCATGATGGTAACCGGCATAATCGCTCAGCTCATGGAAATTCTCCTGGGTTACCTGATCCCACAGCGCTTTGATTTTAGCCTGGGTGGCATCATTGGTTTCTTTACCGTCCATACGGTAGCGGTTTTTCTCATCCAGCGTGGCACTGTCACCGTACAGGCACTCTGTGTAAAGGCCTGCAATCTGTTCGATACACCCCTCGTGCGTGCCTTCTTCTTTCATTACCTGATAGATTAACGAAATATACAGCGGCATTACCGGGATCGCCGAGCTGGCCTGAGTCACCAACGCCTTAAGTGAAGATACATGTGCATCAACCTGCAAATCAGCATGGTCAGAATTAATCGCCGTGGCGGCACGGTCGAGATCTTCTTTGGCTTTACCAATTGTTGCCGAACCGTAGATAGGCCAGGTCAGTTCCTTACCAATGTAAGTATAAGCTGTAGTTTTACACCCTTCAGCCAACACGCCAGCATCGGCCAGCGCATTAAGCCATAATTCCCAGTCTTCGCCGCCCATTACCTTAACGGTATCGGCAATTTCTTGTTCGGTAGCCGGTTCCAGTGATACTTCGTGAATCTTGTCTTTGTCGGTATCGTAAGTTTTAGTGGTATACGCCTGACCAACTGGCTTCAAGGTAGACTTGTAAGTTTCACCCGTTGCCGGATCGGTGCGACGAGGTGAAGCTAAGCTGTAAATAACCAAATCCACCTGACCGAGGTCGGCTTTGATTTTGTCGATAACCTGCGTTTTTAATTCGTTAGAGAAAGCATCACCGTTAATGGTTTCGGCATACAGGTTGGCAGCCTTGGCCTGCTCATGAAACGCAGCGGTATTGTACCAGCCAGCAGTCGCCGTTTTACGCTCTGTAGGCGGCTTCTCGAAGCATACGCCCAGCGTGTCGGCACCATAACCAAACGCCGAAGTGATCCGCGACGCCAGGCCATAACCGGTAGAGCAACCAATAACCAGTACTTTTTTAGGCCCGTCACCGAGCTCGCCAAGACCTTGAATATATTGAATCTGTTCTGCAACAACTGCAGCACAACCCTGTGGGTGTGCATTTGTACAAATGAAGCCTCGAATTTTGGGCTTGATAACCATAGTGACTCTATCCTTTCTTATTTTAGCGCGTATTGTAAATGACCGGCGATTGATAACAACTCTGAACAGCTGGAGTAAGCCTAATGCTATTTTCGCCTATTGCAAACCACTCCTCAATGTCCGTGGCTAAAATAGCAAAAAGCCCGCAACCGCGGGCTTTTGTAAGCAACAGGTAGTTACTTAAGCAATGACGTCGAGCAGCTCGATATCAAATACCAGCGTGCTGTACGGTGCAATCGCGCCACCTGCGCCCTGCTCACCGTATGCCAGGCTGTGCGGCACGTATAAACGCCACTTAGAACCAACCGGCATCATTTGCAGTGCTTCGGTCCAGCCTTTGATTACGCCACCTACCGGGAATTCTGCCGGCTGGCCACGATCGTAAGAGCTGTCGAACACAGAACCGTCGATCAGCGTGCCATGGTAATGAGCGCGAATGGTGCTTTCTGCAGTAGGTACTTCACCGTCGCCGGCACTCACTACTTCGTATTGCAAACCAGACTCAGTTACCTGAACTTCTTCGCGCTTAGCGTTTTCAGCCAGGAACTTTTCGCCCTCTTCAATCGCCGCTTTATGTTGCTCAGCTTTAGCAGCCTGCATACGCTCATGGATTTCACCAAACGCGGCGCGCAGAGCGTCGTTGTCAACCTGTGGAGCCTGACCAGTGAATGCATCTTTTAACCCTGCAACAACAGAGTCCAGATCCAGTCCGTCAAATGGATTTGATTGTAATTGCTGACCCATTTGGAAACCAATTCCGTAACTAGCCTGGGTTTCTACTGTTTTAAATAAATCTGACACAGTGTCTCCTGAAATAAAATTACACTTTTTGCGCAATTATTAATCAAAACCCGTAGTATTCTGAAAATTTTTATTACGCTTCGATTTTTCGCTGGCATAGTGTAACACAGCCAGATAATCCGTGCCCGCGACATTGTTCCGACCGGTTTGAAGAGCCCGTTTTCAAGGGCTGTTAGATAAAAAGCTATTAGACAATTTAACTAAGAGACAGTATGTTGATAGCACTGTTTTTTGGAGGACGCCATGCAATCACATTATGACGCGCAGTTGAAAGATACTGTTCGCTATTTGGGAAAAACGCTGGGACAAACAATCAAAGCTCAGCTGGGAAATGACTGGTTAGAAAAAATAGAGAAAGTTCGCCTTGACGGTCGCGCATCGTTTAAGGGTGATACAGATTGTAGTAAAAATCTGAAAGAAACTTTCAAAACCATGTCTGACAGCGAATTACTGGTAGTAGCCAGAGCATTCGCCCAGTTTCTCAACCTGGGCAATATCGCCGAACAGGAATACAACGCCGGCCTGGATGTCGACGCATCCATCGACTCACTCTTTTCACATCTTGATAAGGCGGAGCTTAGCGCTCTTGAAGTGGAAGAAGCGGTGGCAAAGCTGGACATCGATCTGGTGCTTACAGCTCACCCTACCGAAGTATTCCGTCGTACCCTTATTCACAAGCACAAAGAGTTGGCGTATTGCTTAAAGAGCATTCACCACGAGCAATT
>JAYZXK010000569.1:0-7457 GCA_036141415.1 Pseudomonadota bacterium | reverse complement strand
GTCAGGCGTGATAACTGTACTGGTAAAACTGATTTACGTTAACGTTAGGGTTAGGTTAAAGTGAATTTAATGTAACATTTATTTAACGTCAAATTTATAAACGTCATGGCTGACATAAAACCAAAGTCGTGTGTTTATTTTTTTATACAGGTGTAGGCTATGTGCAGTAGTAGGCTCAAGCAGGTGGTTATCTGTATTTGTTTAAATCTCAATTGAGGCAAGGAAACTATGAGTAAAGAATCTGTCGTTATTGTAGCTGCAAAACGTACTCCCATGGGCGGTTTTATGGGATCGCTGTCAACGCTGCCAGCCACTGATTTAGGCGCAGAAGCGATTAAAGCAGCATGCGGTGATATTGATGTCGCTGCGGTAGACGAAGTCATTATGGGCTGTGTACTACCAGCAGGATTGGGCCAGTCACCGGCCAGACAGGCTTCTCTGAAAGCAGAATTACCGTTATCGGCAGGCGTGGTGACCATTAACAAGGTATGTGGTTCAGGGTTAAAGGCAGTGATGCTGGCATCTGACATGATCCAGTCGGGCAGTGCCGAAGTGATTGTTGCTGGTGGTATGGAAAGCATGAGTGGTGCGCCATACCTGTTACCTAAAGCGCGTGGCGGCTATCGCATGGGCCACGGCAAAGTACTTGATCACATGATGATGGACGGTCTGGAAAATGCCTATGACGGTCAGGCCATGGGCTGTTTTGCTCAGGCAACTGCCGATGCAGAAGGCCTGACTCGTGAAATGATGGATGAATTTGCGATTGGTTCATTATCAAAAGCGACCGAAGCCATTAACACCGGCACATTTGGCGACGAGATTGTGCCAGTGACCATTGCTACCCGTAAAGGTGATGTAGTGGTAGACACTGATGAAGGCCCGGGGTCAGCGCGTCCGGATAAAATCCCATCGTTGCGTCCGGCATTCAAACGGGATGGTACGGTTACAGCAGCTAACTCCAGCTCTATCTCAGATGGTGCGGCTGCGCTGTTGGTCATGAGTGAATCTAAGGCCGCTGAACTGGGATTAACGCCGCTGGCTAAAGTGGTAGCGCATGCAACTAACTCGATTGCGCCGGAAGACTTTACCGTTGCACCGGTAGGCGCGATGGAGAAAGTACTGGAAAAAGCGGGCTGGGGCAAAGATGACGTGGATCTGTTTGAGATCAACGAAGCGTTTGCCATGGTGACCATGCTGGCTATTAAAAAGCTTGGCCTGGATGAAAGTAAGGTCAACATTAAAGGCGGAGCGTGTGCGCTGGGTCACCCGATTGGAGCCTCCGGGGCCCGCATCCTGGTGACTCTGTTGCACGGTCTGAAACAGAAAGGCCTGAGTAAAGGCATAGCCTCGCTGTGTATCGGTGGCGGTGAAGGCGTGGCGCTGGCAGTCGAAATGCTGTAAACAGCAGCCAATAACACTGGGCCAGCGGATGCTGGCCCTGTATAGATTTACCTATCAGAAATACCTGAACATTACATTGATTTATTCGTAATTGTTTCAATGAGTTGATTTAAAGCACGCTGCAACGCATACTTGGTAAAAACAAGAATAAATGACATGGTGATGTTCAAATTACGAACAGTATTTACGCTTTGCTTTGTTATCTGCGCCGCTTTTTTTGCAGGTAAGGCAAGTGCCAGCCCAAAAACAGTAACCGACTGTATTGACCCGGCGTGGGTACCTTACGAAATGCTCCGCAATGACAAACATGTGGGGATTTCAGCCGATTATCTCAAACTGATCGGTGAACTGGCTAATCTGAATTTTACGCTGGTGAAAACTGACTCCTTCCGTCAGTCACTTGAATTTGTGCAAACCGGTCGGTGCATGCTGTTAACCATGCTAAACAGCTCTGCGCACCGTAGCGTATACCTGAATTTTACTGAACCTTATTTTCAGTCACCCAATGTTCTCATTGCCCGTGATGCCAAAGTGATGTACCAGGGGCTGGAGGGGCTTAATAGTCAATTGTTGGGGGTCGCAAAAAATACCTTCCTGGCCGAATATCTGACCCGTTATTACCCGCAACTCAGATTGCAGTTGTTCGACAGTGAAGGTGAAGGGTTAAGGGCATTAAGCCGGGGCAACATTGACGTGTTTACCGGCGCCTTGCTGAGTATTAATTCAGAACTGAATAAAATGAACATGCAAGAAATGGCCATTGTCGGCTATGCCGAGCCCTACAATTCGCTGCGCATGGGGGTAAACAAGGCTTACCCTGAACTGGTTGACGAGATAAACGATGCTATCCGTCGTATTCCGGAAGCAGCCCGGGTGGATATTTATAAACGCTGGAGTAATGTGAAACGCCACCACCACCAGGATTTTCGATTGGCCGTTTTAGGGATTGCCTGCGTTGCGGTAATGCTTGCCACGTTATTCTGGCGGCGTAATATTATGCGCAGATACAGCCGTGAATTACGCGCAAAGCAGGAAGAAATGGAAAACCTGCAGTCGGTATTGCTGGAAAAGAACCGCATGCTGGAGTTTTTATCCTCCCATGATACCGCCACTAATTTGTATAACCGCAATTTTATGTTGCATCGTGCAGAAGATGAAGTGTCTCGCTTTAACCGTTTCCACACTGCCGCAACGCTGATCCTGTTCGATTTCTCTACGCAAAATGTGCGGCCGAATCCTGGTGATAAACCCTTCTCAGAAGAAGGTATGCGTGAACTGGCCAGAGTCTGCCTGCGCAGTGTACGGGAGGTGGATATTGCCGGCCGCTGGAGTGCTGAACAAATCATTATTCTGTGCCCGCAAACGCCTATAGCCGCTTCAAAAATTCTTGCTGAACGGCTAAAGGATGCCGTTGAAACACATCCCAGGGACGATATTCGTCTGTTGCCATTTTCAATCGGGCTGGCAGCTCTGCAGGAGGGGGAAACCTTTGCCGACTGGTACGAAAGAGCCAGTCAGGCGTTATATCTGACACGCCGCCATCATCGTGGTAAGGTGATGATAGCGGAAACCTGAGAGGCTTCAGTTTAGTATCAAAAAGGGCAGCGTGCAGCTGCCCTTTTAGCCCCAAACAACATGCTTCAATAGGTGGTTTGATCAATAGTGTAATTTCGCATTTATTGTTAGGGGCCAGCAAAGGAAGATGTTTATAGATTTTTGTCGGAGTCGTTTAGGGCCTAGTCAGGACTAAAGTTAAAAACGTCCCTGTGATTCATTCCAGCCACGCCATCCATGGCGTGTCGTTCCTCATACTGCGAAATGCCACTGGCATTTCGGTTAATTGTCACCCCTGTGCCGCATCGACTGAATCCTCATCCATGATGATTCTTCTACTTTGTTATGTCTGCCAGTGACGATGACAACACTGAAATAGGGCCAAAAATATAGTTCTTTCTTCGCATTAAATAGCATTAACTGTTTAGGAGGGAGGGCAGAACAGCCCCTTGGGAAAGAGGCATTTTCTGTATTGGATTATACCAGAGGTTCGTATTTCCACTGGTGCATATCGTAGCTGACCTTAGCACGGTCGTATTCCCGTTCGGAACGCCAGTTGCGGTTATTCAGTTTAACCGACACGCCGGAGTACAGTTTTTTGTTGGCAATCAGCTTAGCGGCTTCCTGATACTGTTGTTTGGCCTGTGACATCTCAACGGCTTTACTTTCCATCCAGGTCAGCAGGCTCGACTCGTTTTTAAGCATTTCCTTTGCTTCGACCACTTTGTTGAGTAAGGATTTGGGCACCACCCGGTTATTGATGTTGTCAATCTTTTGCTTATGCCGCTCGGCATTACCACGGATCTGGCGCAGCAGGTCCTCAAAATTGTCTTTGCGGGCCTGGAGCTGATTAAAGCCCATACTAAAATCAATACGCAGCGTACTGCCTGAGACTGCACCCACGGTCCCCGCAATTACTGGCCCATGACTGCTGATTTCACAGGCAAACAGGTTACCCTGCGGGTTTTCCGGCTGACCCACCACAATCTGGCCACCGGTAATCACCCGGCAATGGGCAAGCTGGCGGCCAACATTTAGGTTGCCGCCACAGATAATGTCGAGTCCTTGTCCGTGTTGCAGGTAAACGCTGCCGCCCGCCTGGATAGTGCAGGTATACTGGTTATGATCGTCTGACTGTTTACCCATTGCCCCTTCGGTGATGATGACATCGCCGTCAGCCTGGATATGTGCTGACTCGGCAAAGCCGTTTATGGTGACATCGCCTTTGGCTTTGACAATCATATTTTCTGTAACATCACCATTTACCAGCACCGAACCTTCATAGGTGATGTGACCGGTACCCACGTTAACGCCCTGACAAATAAAGGTGTCGTCTACCTGCATTACCAGGTTGCTGTATTTTGGCATACCCGCAATAGTAGAGAGCACCAGGTTTTCATCGTGATCGCTAAGCGCTGTGCCGCTGCCCAGAGTGAGCGGTAACCAGTCGCCAATTTTTGACGGCAGCACATTACCACGCACATCATAGCCATGGCGGCCTTTGCCGGGCGGCTCTCGACGTAATACTTCGGCGCCAGCTTTGACGCAGACGATTTCACCAAGGTTACGTAAATCAACTTTTTTATCGGTTTTGGCCTGTGGCTTGAGCACACGCTCCAGCGCGTTGGGTACCAGAGGCACTTGTTTAGAAGAGTAGCCGTCGCGAGGGGGAAGCCCTTTGGCAATTTGACCTTCAACAAGGCTGCCAGCCTCTGCCTCGGCGACTTTGTCGAGCAACGAGCGAATGCGCTTGATGCCAACCCCGCGACGAATACCTTTATTTTTAGCCATCACCTGGATCTGTTCTGCTCGCGGCAGTTGGCCGCCGTGAGGTGCGGTGAAAATAGCAAAGGCACTCATGTTGTCTTCACTAATGCGAAACTCAACTTCAGTATGACGCCGCTCGCCCACCTGTTCGATGACTTGTTGTGAACTGTCACGGGTTTTAAACAGGTGGTTGGCCTTATCACAGGCGGTTTTGATGGCATTCTCAGACAGGTAGACTTCGTCAAAGCCCTGTTCGCACATCACTTTATGGACCAGTTCTGCAGAAAGCTCCTGTTCCAGTTCGCCGGGGGAGATGGTTAACGTTACGTTTTCCCGGTTAGTATCGAAAGAAAAATTTACACCTTGCATTGCCATTCCTGTTTGTTAGCGCGGCGCGCACGTGAACAAGTTGTCATTATTATTATTCTATCTGCAATTTTGGGTATTTCTGTAGCGGTTGGCCCTACACAAATACTACAAATTTTGTGCGTAATCGTATAACGCTTTCAAGATCGCTTTGTGCTCACTATTTTCTGCATGTTGCATGGCCAGTTGCTCCAGCTCCAGCAGATAAGCATCTATGGTGATACTGGCCGGAGAATCTGGTGCTGTCAATCTAAATTGGCGGTGCTGCTGCCAACGCTGGCTTTCCTCAAACGTCAGGGTGTGCGGGTAGTTTCTGGCCCGATAACGAAACAGCAGGGTTTTAAGTTTAGGGTTCTGCATGCGCTCGGCAAGCACGCTAAGCTGCTCTGGCTGAGCCTGTCTTACATCATCGCACCAGTGCTTCTCTTCGTTAGTTAAAAAACCGCCGCTGTAGAGCGCATGATCGGCATCGACTTCGCTATCTTCATGAGGCTCATTGTAAAGCTCAATAAGCGTATCCCGCCAGGCGGTATCTTCGGCCAGACGTTTATAATTCTCCAGGCACTGCTCACGGTTAAGGCCCAGCCGATCGGCATTGTCTTCGGTCAGTGCTTTAGCGGTGGTAATAAACGGTGAACGGTTAATGTGGATAAGCTTAATACCAGGGCGTTGCTGACCTTCCTCAAAGCTTTCCTGGCGTGCATAAAGCAAGCTGCGCAGAGTTTCGGCACTCTCGCTTAGGATGACCTCGGGGTCTTTGCTTAAATCCACGCAAATAATCGCGTTGGGGTTGGTGGGGTGCTGGGCAACCGGCAGGATCCAAGTGCAACAGCCCTGACTGGCGGGGATTTTAGACGAAACATGTACCAGCGGGGTGAGCTGTTGCAGGTTTATCTGTTTATTCACCTGGGCTTTCTGGCGTAACGAAAATGCATAGTCGAAAAGCTTGGGTTGTTTTTCCTTTATCAGGCGGGCCAGGGCAATGGTGGCCCGCACATCGGCCAGGGCGTCGTGCGCCTGGCCATGGTCGATACCGTTTGCCGCAGTGAGTAATTCCAGCTTAAAGCTCGGGCTGCCGTCTTCCCTTAGTGGCCATTCAATGCCCTCCGGTCGGAGTGCATAACAGGCTCGAACCAGATCAATGATATCCCAGCGACTGTTACCGTTTTGCCATTCCCGGCCATAAGGGTCGTAAAAGTTTCGATAAAACATGTAGCGACTCACTTCATCGTCAAAGCGAATGCTGTTGTAGCCGACCACGCAGGTATTGGGCTCACTCATGGCCTGATGTACCTTGGCGGCAAAGTCTGCTTCTGCCATGCCGTCACGCAGGGTGTGTTGTGGTGTTAGTTTAGTCACCAGTGCCGCCTGGGGATGGGGCAGGTAATCGTTAGCAATGCGACACATAATATTGATGGGTTTGCCCACCTCATTGAGATCCTGATCGGTGCGAATGGCAGCGAACTGACTCGGCTGGTCTTTTTGCGGGCTGACTCCCCAGGTTTCGTAATCGTGGAAGAGAAAAGTTGCAGAACTGGTAGTACTCATGGTTTAGGTCGTTTAATCCGTAACGCTTTTGCTTTTATAGCGACATCCTAACATGGTTAACCGGGGGAGAAGCCATAAAATCCGTGTTCGGGAGGAAGTCCCGGTCTTGCAGGGTGAATGACTCTGGTACCTGCAGGCAATAGGCAGTAGAGTAAATTACACAACGATAATAAATTTTGGGAACCACTAATGTTGAATAATGTATCTGTCAAACCTCTTCTCGCTGCTTCTTTGTGCGCACTGGGTTTATCCTTTCATGCTCTGGCGGCTGATGTTGCCATTGTTATCCACGGCGGTGCCGGCACGATACTGAAAAAGAACATGACACCGGAGCGTGAGAAAGCCTACGTTGAGAAACTCACCGAAGCAGTGAAAAAAGGTTATGCGTTACTGCAGTCCGGCGTAGATGGCGAAACCGCAGTGGTAGAAACCATTCAGGTGCTGGAGCAATCGCCACTGTTTAACGCCGGTATTGGCGCGGTATACACCTTTGACGGCGAACATGAGCTGGATGCCTCCATGATGCATGGTGGCACATTAAACGCAGGCGCTGTTGCGGGCGTAAAAACTATCGCCAGCCCGATTGCCGCCGCACAAGCGGTAATGGAGCACTCTCCCCATGTTATGTTAAGCGGTAAAGGCGCCGAAGAATTTGCCTTGTCGCGTGGTATGGAGCCGGTCGATAACCATATTTTCGATACTGAACGTCGCTACAAAGCACTGGAGAAAGCCCGCGAACGTATTTTAAAGGCGGATATTGCTTACGGTGGCCAACAAGGCAACGAGCGCTTCGGCACGGTTGGCGCAGTGGTTATCGA
>JAYZXK010000568.1:0-9102 GCA_036141415.1 Pseudomonadota bacterium | reverse complement strand
AAGCGCTGGCATAGAGGTTGGTGCGGCTTGTAATGCGTTTCGACATAGTGCAGCGACACATATGCTTGAGAATGGCGCTAATTGTCGTGAACTTCAGGAATACCTGGGGCACGCTGACTTATCGACCACGCAAGTCTATTTGGAGGTAACACAAACACAGCTCAAAAAAACTTATTCCAAAACACATCCTGCGGCCATAGCTGGAAAACGACTAACTAAAGGAGAAGTTAGCTCGTATTTACATCATCTTTCTTAATTGCTCGCCGGTTAGAAATCTGTACTTCTTTGGGAAGGCTTATAGCCGGAAAGCTCTGTTTCTTGTATGCCTTCTTCAAGCTAATGAGCATTAAAGCCTAAAAACAACAAGTCATTAAAACCTACAAACCAAGTGACATTAAAACCTATAAATGGTATAACGCTAAAACCTAGAGGTGAGGATTGATAAATGGTAAGTATCACGAGTAATAGCTGGAGTGAACATGAATGACATATCACAAAAACTAGCAGATTCGCTTGAGCAATTACAACAGCTTCAAGAGTCTGGGGTTGTTGCTATCCAGTCAAAACAACTCAGCAGAGTGCACCGAGAGCGGCTATTGAAGCATGGGTTTATTCGCGAAGTTATTCGGGGTTGGTACATACCGGCGATGCCTGATGAAAAGCCTGGCGACAGTACATCTTGGTATACCTCTTTTTGGGATTTTTGCGCCGCTTATTTGTCACAGCGATTCGACCAATCCTGGTGTTTATCACCAGAGCAATCACTTAGTCTGCATATCGGTGATAGAACCGTTCCTCAGCAATTGCTCGTACGCTCCCCAAAAGGCAATAATAAACCCACCGCCTTTTTGCACAACACCTCGATTTTTGATGTCAGGTTGAACATGCCAGCCGCAGAACACATTGAAAATCTAGAGGGGCTCAATGTATACAGCCTGGCGGCTGCGCTTGTTTACTCTTCGGCAAATCAATTTCAAAACGCCCCCGTCCATATGCGTACAGCCTTATCGATGGTGACAGATGCATCCGACGTATTGTCCGTTTTACTCGCAGGTAATCACAGTGTAATTGCCGGCCGATTAGTGGGGGCTTTTAGAAATATAGGCCGGGATCTGATTGCTGACAATATCTTAAAGGGCATGCAAGCGGCCGATTTGAAAATGCAAGAAGATGACCCTTTCGCAGAGAAGGTACAGATTAGCTTTGGTCGTCGTGACGTTTCGCCCTATGTTAATCGCATGCGGCTGATGTGGGCGCAAATGCGTGAAAGTATTATCGCACACTTTCCAGAACAACCACACCAAACCATTGATATCGAAACCTACATGGCCGAAGTGGAAGACAAATACGTCACAGACGCCTACCACTCACTGTCCATTGAAGGCTATCGGGTGACTCGCGAATTGATTGAACTGGTTCGTTCAGGCAACTGGCAAGCTGAAGGTTCAGACCACAGCAAAAAACACCTAGATGCCATGGCTGCTAGAGGCTACTGGGATGCGTTTCAGGAAGTTAAAAAAGCCGTGTTAGCAGTATTAGAAGGTAAGAACCCTGGCGATGTATTGGAACAGACGCACAGCGATTGGTATCTCGCCTTATTTGGTCCTAGTGTTGCGGCCGGTATTATTAAACAGTCGGACTTGGCTGGTTACCGGTCAGGGCCTGTCTATATTCGCCAGTCTATGCATACTCCACCAAGCAGAGAAGCGGTTCGTGACATGATGCCGACACTTTTCGACTTGCTCGCAGAAGAGGAAAATGCAGCAGTCAGAGTGGTACTGGGTCACTTCATTTTCGTCTACATCCACCCTTACTTCGATGGTAACGGCAGAATGGGAAGATTCATCATGAATTTAATGATGGCATCTGGTGGTTACCCATGGACAGTCGTACCTGTCGAGCGAAGAGATGAATATATGCAAGCGTTGGAAGCAGCCAGCGTAAAACAGGATATTGTGCCTTTTACACAGTTTTTGGCATCGCTACTTTAACCAAAGAACTGGTTATAGGCTTATTAACCCGTTTAATATTAACTTTCATGGCTATTACTGCTAACTCTTCTAGCTCGTCAGAAATTGAGGATAATATTGTTGCTTTAAGAGCAACAAGCACAGGAAATAGGTGGTATACGGGATCTCCTGAGCAGGTTGGCTCAGTCAAAGTAGCTTTTATAGTTGATCAGAAACATTAGCAATTTGTCGGGTCGTTGACATAATGCTGAGAAATTTTGATGTTCTGAAAAAGCACTCATTGGTATTAAAGTGCGGAAATTTTTAGCCCACGATAACATGCAAGGGGGTCCCGGATAGTCCCTTCTGGATGACATTCAGACCCCGGATAACGCAAAGCGTTTCCGGGGATATCTAGGCTTGATTAGCATTGATATGAGTACGAGAACAAGCTAATACAACATTGTCATACCGACATTAATATTCCCGTCATCCCGGAAAGCACGCAGTGCTTATCCGGGATCTCCTGAAAAGGCTGGCTTAGCCTAATAACACGCGATTATTCTTTTCGCTGCATGTCATCAATTTTCTGTTCGAGCCGTTTTAAGTGAGCAGCGATATCATTGATAGTTGGTTCATCTTTGTGGGCTTCACGGTAAGCCTTGGCGTTTTCTTCCTCCATCACATTGACCACAATACCAATCACCATATTTAAAAACGCGAAAGCGGTGAAAAAGATAAAGCTCAGGTAGAAGAACCAGCTTAACGGATAGACTTCCATGGTTTCGTACATTACGTCTGTCCAGTCTTCAAAGGTCATTACCCTGAACAGGGTGAGCAGTGAAATAGTAATGTCGCCCCAAAGTTTAGGGTTGATGTCTTCAAATAACGTACTGCCGATGGCCGCGTAAATATAAAAGATGATAAACATCAGCAGCATCACGTAGCCAAGTTGTGGCAGGGCCTTCATCAGGGAAACCAGAAGTATTCTTAATTCCGGAATGATGGATATCATCCGCAGCACCCTGAATACCCTTACCAGTCGGGCTATCAGCGCGGTATCGCTGTTTTCCAGCGGCAATAAACTCACTAACACAATTAGCGTATCGAACCAGTTCCAGAAGCTTTTAAAGAAATCGATTTTGTTTTTCTCACCCAAAAAACGAATGGTGATTTCAATTAAAAAGAACGCGCTAATCAGCCAGTCGAGTACATTGGTAACCTGATTAACCGTGCTCGGCATGTCGTAGGTTTTTGCCCCAACCAGTAACGCCGAAAATAAAATGACTGCAATAACAAAAAGTTCGAACACTTTATTGGTTCGAACCCGTTCAAATTTGAGTTGGAGATGAGATGCCTTCATGGTCAGTTAGTTTCGTTTGTGAATCGTGAAATAAGACTATATGATTGTGAAATATCAATTTTTCAGGCCGTATCATGGACGACAGCAGTGAGAGTTTGCAAGCTAAATTAGCGCAACTGGCAGAACAATTAAATAACCATGCGCCGAGTGTCGAAGAGACCCTTCAAATAAAGGCGTCTATGGAAGAAATCCTCCAGCGCCTCGAAGCCTTGCAAGTCACATCCAGGCCGTGATAAGCCATTTTTCCAATAAAAAACGCGCCGCAAGGGCGCGTTTTTTGAGTCTTGCCAAAGTTAATTACTCGCTGTCCACAGGCGCATCTTTCAGGCCCTGACTAATCAGCTCAAGATCACTGGCGGTCAGATTACCAGCCGCTTGTTTCAGCGTAACCATAGCCTGGATAAAGTCATAACGCGAACCAGACAAGTTAGCGCGCGCGTTGAAAAGGTTACGGGTGCTGTTAAGTACGTCTACAATGGTACGCGTACCCACATCAAAACCCGCTTCTGTCGCTTTCAACGCACTTTCAGCAGACAGCACTGCCTGTTCCAGAGCCCGAATCGTAGAGATAGCAGCTTTTACATCATTATACGAACTGCGAACCGACTGTATAGCCTGACGGTGGGCGAGTTCTAAATCTTCACCGGCACTGATAAACAATGCACGGGCGCGATCCGTTTGCGCCGATACCTGACCGCCCTGATAAATAGGCACAGAAACATTTACACCAATGCTCTGACTATCCTGAAACGGCGTTTCGTTGGTGAAGAACGGTGATGAAATTTCGGTTTTCGAGCTACCATAAGAGGCTGATAAGCCCAGCGTAGGGTAGTGACCAGCTGTAGCAATGTCGATTTCCATCTTCGCTACGTCCATGGCCAGACGCTGCGCCAGCAGGGTCAGGTTAGACTCTTCGGCGATGTCCAGCCATTCAGTAACGGCCTGTGGCGATGGCGAAGAGGCGGCGAAACGTTGGGTATCCAGCACGTCCAGACGGTCGTGATACTTACCGGTAATCACGCGCAGCGCTTCACGAGCCAGCTCGATGCGGTTTTCTGCAACAATTTCCTGAGCAACCGTATTGTCGTAATTGGCCTGAGCTTCGTGAACATCCGTGATGGCAGTCAAGCCAACTTCAAAACGCTGTTTGGTTTGTTCTAACTGGCGTTCGATGGCACGTTTCTCTGCCTGCACAAAATCCAGGTTGTCCTGGGCACGCAATACATCTAGGTAAGCCGTAACGGTACGGACGATAAGTTGTTGTACTGCGGCAGCGTACGTGGCATCGCTTTGCTCTGCGGTTAATTCAGCCTGGTCCAGACCTAACCAGCGAGAGTGGTCGTATAACGACATATTGAGGTCAATGCCCCAGCTGGTAGAATCACGGTCAACTTCTACGTCGACGATTTCGAAGGTCGGGTTGCCGTTTTCATCTTCACGTTGAATGTTCTGGGTAGATTCACTGGTAGACGTAGAATAGCCCAGTGAGCCTGAAATTTGTGGTAACAGCGCGGCACGGCTGATTGGAATAGCCTGATAAGCAGCGTCGCGTTGTGCTTTTGCACGATTAACAACCGGATCGTTGGCCATGGCTTGTTGATAAACGTCCAATAAGCTATCTGCTAATACCGGTGTGGCCATTCCCAGACCAAGCATTAGCGATAAAAGTGTTTTTTTCATGTTTGTGCCTTCAATCTCAACTGTGTTTACTAACTAAATGGGTGATATGGGTAGCAAAATTACGCTAGTATGGTTAACGGGTATGCCTTTGCCCGAACCATGCACCCAAATGACGATCTCACTTCTATTACATTGGTGTACTTTAAAAAAATCACATAATAAAAGACACAACTAAGTCGTAACAGAGCTTGCGTAAGTGTAACAGAATATGTGTCTTCTATGTCTGAGTGCGCTTATACAAAAATTATATATACACTCATGATCGTAAATACTCAATCGCGTATATTAACTGGTTTAACTAATAAATGAGAATGCAATGACAGCGAAAATTCAACGTTTCAACTCAGAAGACGTCAAAATCGCGGCAATTGAACCCTTGTACGAAGGTTTCTTCACGATGGTTCGCTACGACTTTTCGCACAAGAAATACGACGGCAGCTGGACCGGCAACATCAGCCGGGAAATCTTCGAGCGTGGCCACGCGGTTGCCGTGCTGCCATACGATCCGGTTCGTCAGGAGTTTGTGTTGATTGAGCAGATTCGGATTGGCGCGTTGCCCACCACCAATTCTCCGTGGCTGATTGAAATAATCGCCGGCATTATTGATGAGGGGGAAAGTCAGGAATCAGTCTGTCACCGCGAAGCGCAGGAAGAAGCGGGGATTGCTCTCACTCACCTTACCAAGGCCTTGAGTTACCTGGCGAGCCCGGGTGGCACCACCGAAAGGTTGCATGTGTACGTGGCCTGTACCGATGCGGCTAATGCCTCCGGTGTGCACGGACTGGAGTATGAGTCAGAGGATATTTTAGTCCACCGGGTGGCAGAAGACACAGCCCGTGAATGGCTTGAATCAGGTAAAATAGACAACGCTGCAAGCATAATTGCGTTACAATGGTTCTTTATGAACAAACACACTTTGTTAGAGCAGTGGCAGTCCGGTGACCAGTAACAAGCGTAAATATGTACCTAATTTACCCACCTTGCAGGCAATCTGCGAGCGTAATTATGTGCATCTTTTAAACATGTTACCCGACTGCGATACCGAGGATCTTACCTACCGGTTTACGGCCGGACTGGGCTTGTCTTACCGTATTCAGATCATTGAATCGGCACGCTACACCAGTACCATTTTGGTAGAGCAGGTAAATGTGTCCACACCCGGTTATCTTAAGCCATCCATGACAGTGAGGCTGTATCATGATGCGCGAATGGCAGAGGTTACCTCCAGCCAGAATGCCGGTGCGCTGGCGCCTTCTTACGAATACCCCAATGCCAAAATGCGTCTTCGCAACGAAAAGCACATGGTTAATTTATTTTTAACTGAGTGGCTGAATTTTTGTTTGAATCACAACGCACAACCTATTGCCTCAACCTGAATGAAGCTGATCCAGATATCTGACTGTCATTTATTTGAATCACCCGAATTATCTGCCTACGGTGATATTATTCCCGCTCAATCCCTCAGTGCTGTGCTGGTTGCCGCCGTTGAGCAACAACCGGATGGTCTGTTATTTACCGGTGATATCTCCGGCGACGACAGCGGGGCCAGTTATCAGTTATTTCTGAGTTTGTTGAACCAGTGGGGCGGGGAGATACCATGGCGGGTGATCCCCGGCAATCACGACAATAACTCCTATTTTGAGCAGACGCTTAAAGCCAACTGGTTACGCGCTGATACGCCCTGGATACTCAAAGGTAAATACATTCATGGCCTGGATACGCGCCTTGAGGGAACTCTCGGCGTGATTGATGAAAAGCAACTGGCCAGCGTTGCGGCGAACATAGCCCGGGCGCCTGATGCAGGGCATCTGCTGGCAATTCATCATCATCCGGTTGCTACGGGCAGCTGGATGGATAATCATGCGCTGAAAAATACCGAAGCGCTTGCCCGCTGGCTTGCAGAGTACCCGGTGAAAGCCGTATTACATGGTCACATTCACGCCGAAACTCAGGCTCAGCTCAGCAATACTCCGATACTTGGTGTGCCGTCTTCGTGCTGGCAGTGGCAACTCTCCAGCAAATTTGGCCTGGCCAGCGAAAAACCAGGCTTTCGGATAATTGAATGGGCAGAAAATGGTACTTTTACCTCCCGCATACACCGGATAACGCAATAAAACAGGAGTCGTCATGGCGTCGATACTTTACCTACATGGATTCTTAAGTTCTCCAAGCTCGTTAAAAGCCAACCAAACCCGGGCGTACCTACTGCAACACTTTCCTGAGACAACCTTTATCTGCCCGGAATTAGCTAATAGCCCGGCCGAACTTGAGGCGCAATTGCAGTCGTTGCTAAAAGCACATGCGGATTTACTCACCGGCGGGCTTAAAGTGATTGGCAGTTCCATGGGCGGCTATCTGGCAACCTGGCTAACCGAGCAATACGGCGGCAGAGCGGTACTTATCAATCCGGCGGTAAGGCCCTTTGAGTTGCTCAAGGATTATCTCGGCGAACATGAAAATCCTTATACGAATAAACGCTTTGTGCTTACCGATGCTGACATTGAGCACATACGCGGGTTTTATCAGCCGCAGCTGAGTCATCCCGAGCGCTATAAGGTGCTGCTGCAAACTGGCGACGAAACCCTTGATTATCGCCAGGCAGTGAAGCATTACGCCGCTGCAGATGTGTATATCGAGGAGGGCGGCGATCACAGTTTTGTGAATTACGAAGCGCACCTTGAGGGAATAATGGCTTTTCTGAATTTGACCGACGCAACACAAAGTTAGGTCAAATTGCGCTTCTACCAGACCCCTGATAACATCAGTTAAAAGGTTGCCCTGGTGGCGTTTGTTTGTAACGCTACCATTGCAACACGTGTGCAGCTCAAACAAAGAATAATCACAACAATGTCGAATCAATATAATTCAGATGCAATTGAGGTCCTAAATGGTCTGGAGCCGGTCAAACGGCGTCCGGGTATGTACACAGACACAACCCGCCCGAATCACCTGGGTCAGGAAGTGATCGACAACAGTGTGGACGAAGCGCTGGCGGGGCACGCCTCGAATATCAAAGTTGTGCTGTATGAAGATCAGTCCCTGGAAGTGGTCGATGACGGTCGTGGTATGCCGGTTGATATTCACCCGGAAGAAAAGATCTCCGGGGTTGAGCTGATCATGACCAAGCTTCATGCCGGCGGTAAGTTTTCCAATAAAAACTACGAGTACTCCGGTGGTTTGCACGGGGTGGGGATTTCGGTGGTCAACGCGCTTTCGAACCGGGTGGAAGTGACTATCCGTCGCGACAGTCAGGTGTATTTTATTGCTTTTGCCGATGGCGACAGAGCCGAAGACCTTAACGTTATCGATACCTGCGGTCGGCGTAATACCGGCACCAGCGTGCGCTTCTGGCCCGATCCGCAATATTTTGATTCGGCAAAGTTCTCCGTAGCAAAACTGTGTCACAACCTGCGGGCAAAGGCGGTGCTGTGTCCTGGTCTGCGGATCAAGTTTGAAGACAAGATCGGCAAGGAAACGCACGAGTGGCATTATGAAGACGGTTTACAGGATTACCTGATAAGCGCCGTTAAAGATTACATTACCGTGCCCGACGATGTGCCCTTCACCGGCAGCTTTAGTGGTAACGGCGAGGCGGCTGACTGGGCTGTAATGTGGTTACCCGAAGGTGGCGAACTGACCACCGAAAGTTACGTAAATCTGATTCCTACCGCTCAGGGTGGTACACACGTTAATGGCTTGCGCCAGGGCTTGTTAGAATCTATGCGTGAGTTCTGTGAATTCCGCAGTCTACTGCCACGCGGGGTTAAATTAACACCCGATGATATCTGGGATCGCTGTGCATATATTCTTTCTACCAAAATGCACGATCCGCAGTTTGCCGGCCAGACCAAAGAGCGTCTGTCCTCGCGCCAAGCGTCGGCGTTTGTTTCTGGCGTGGTTAAAGATTCATTCAGTCTGTGGCTGAATCAGCACACCGACATCGCCGAAACGTTGGCCGAAATGTGTATCAACAATGCACAGCGCCGCCTGCGTCAGAACAAAAAGGTCGCCCGTAAGAAGGTGACTCAGGGCCCGGCGTTGCCAGGTAAATTAACCGATTGTGGCTCGCAGGATATTACTCAGTCTGAACTGTTCCTGGTGGAAGGGGAT
>JAYZXK010000567.1:0-4321 GCA_036141415.1 Pseudomonadota bacterium | reverse complement strand
GACGCAGGTCTGAAAGTTGCTGATTATATTCGCAATGATCTGGAAAACCATTTTACCCGCATCATTCTGCGTACCGGTCAGCCAGGCCAGGCGCCGGAAAAAGATGTCATCATTAATTACGACATCAACGATTATAAGTCGAAAACAGAACTCACCGCACAGAAGCTGTTTACCGTGATTATTGCCGCGCTGCGCTCTTACCGTGACATTATAGTGATTGAAGAAGCCCGTGCCGGTCTTGAGAAAATCATCGATGCATCAGCCGATTTATTTTCGTCACGTTCGTTGGAAGGCTTTATGCGCGGCTTAATTCAGCAACTGGCGTCGATCTTGGGTGGCGCAAAAAACGCTGCCTATATCACCTCTGCCGTGGCGATGTCTAAACCGGTCAGCCAGTCCACTGATATGTTCATTTTTGCCGGTAACGGCGAATATGCGGGGAAGGAAGGCAACCGCCTGAAAGATTCGCTCAACGATTTTGAATATCAACTGTGTCAGGATGCGCTGAGTTCACAACAAGTTGTGTATGCAGAAGAGCACCTGGTGGCCTACTGTCGCAGTAATAAAAATCACGGTTCATTGCTGTTTTTAACCGGTTTACCTCGCCCGGTAAATGATATTGATAAGCGTCTGGTGCAAAAGTTTACCGAAAATGTACAACTGGCCTTTGATAATCTGCTCGACAGCGCCGAGCTGAATGAAACCCACCACGAGATCGTACAGCGCTTAGGCGATGCCATGGACAGCCGTGAAACCGATAAGAGTCACGCCAAACGGTTAAACGAGATGAGTGAGTTATTCGCCAGCCTGGCTGGTATGAACGCTGCCGATATTCAACAATACCTGACCGCCTTGCCGCTGCATAACGTAGGAAATTCCTTCGTGCCGTATTCGCTGCTGAATAAAGATGCACCGCTAACGGATGAGGAGTATCACCAGATCCAGACGCATGCCGAATTTGGCTATCGCATATTTAAAGATTCCAAACGGCCGGTGATAAGACTGGCTGCACAAATTGCCCGTCATCACCACGAACGGTGGGACGGCAAGGGCTATCCCGACGGCCTGGCAGGCAATGAAATTAGTTTGCAAAGTCGATTACTGGCCATTCTTGATGCCTATGATGCATTGCGCAATAAACGCAGTTATAAGCCAGCCTGGTCGCTAGAGGAAACAGTGGATACCCTTAAAAATGCTGCCGGCAAACAATTTGACCCGGCGTTAATCGATCTGTTCTTAAAACATATCGACAGGTTTGAGGTGATTCAGCGTCAATACGCCGGTTAATCATTGTTAGCTGGTAATAACAACAATAAATCAAGGAGTGCTAGTGCTATGTACATGATGGCTAAACATCTGCATTTAACCGCAGTGGGCTTAAGTATTTTGCTATTTGTTATCCGTTTTTTGTACGGTCAGATGAACCCCGGATTCCTGCAAAAGAAGTGGGTTAAAATTGTTCCCCACATTATTGATACCGTTTTATTGCTAAGTGCAATATGGCTATGCGTTATTCTCGCTCAGTATCCTTTTGTTAATGGCTGGCTGACATTCAAGGTAATCGGGGTTATTGCCTATATTGGCCTTGGTATGATGGCACTGAAGCGGGCGAAAACGCCGCCACTAAAATGGGGCGCATTTTTAGCAGCGCTTATTGTGCTGGGATTAACGGCAAAAGTTGCTGTCACCAAACAGGTGTTTTTCTTATAACCGGAAATTGTTTATGACTAAAATTAATCAGGTAACCGTGGCTGACATCACGGTTGCCAACGACAAGCCTTTCGTTCTGTTTGGCGGAATGAACGTCCTGGAATCGCGTGACCTGGCGATGCAGATTGCTGAACACTATGTAGAAGTGTGCAGCAAGCTAAATATTCCTTATGTCTTTAAGGCGTCTTTCGATAAAGCCAACCGCTCGTCGGTACATTCATATCGTGGTCCTGGCATGGACGAAGGCCTGAAGATCTTTGAAGAAATTAAGCGTACCTTCAACGTGCCAGTCATTACCGATGTGCATGAACCTTATCAGGCAGCTCCGGTGGCCGAGGTAGTGGATGTGATCCAGCTGCCGGCGTTTCTGGCCCGGCAAACCGATTTAGTGGTTGCTATGGCAGAGACCGGTGCGGTGGTTAATGTTAAAAAACCACAGTTTCTGGCGCCCCATGAAATGCGCCATATCATTAAGAAATTTGGTGAAGCGGGCAACGACAAGATTATTCTCTGCGAACGCGGCAGCTGCTATGGCTATAACAACCTGGTGGTGGATATGCTGGGTATGGATGCCATGAAAGAGTATGCGCCGGTCATTTTTGATGCGACCCATGCGTTGCAGAAACCGGGCGGCAGAGAGACATCGGCGGATGGCAGACGGGCTCAGGCTGCGCAATTAGCACGTAGTGGTATGGCTCTGGGTCTGGCCGGACTGTTTATTGAAGCACACCCGAATCCGGATGAGGCCAAATGTGACGGCCCTTGTGCGTTGCCGTTATCGAAATTAGAGGGATATCTGGAACAAATGAAAGCGGTTGATGAGCTGATTAAACAGTTTGCGCCGTTGGATACCAGTGCTCAGTAAGCAATGAAGGAAGACCTGAAATGCCGTGCAGAGTTACTCTGCGCGGCATTTGCCAGGTGTGAAGGCCAGGTGTTACTCAGTGCGAGTGTTTGCATCCTGGTTGGGCAGCAGATTGCTTTCGCGAGCGATAAGCAGAGCGCCGTTAGTTTTTGAGTGTTGTTGCAGGGTTTCGTTAACCTGGTTGATAATGCTCGACTCAATATTGAGTACAGGTTGATCTATGCTAATTTCAATCGACTCCATAGCCGTGTTAACAGGCTGTAATTGAGTCGCCTGTAGTTCGTTTGCTAAAGTGGTAACCGACCAGCCCATAGTGGCCAGCATAAAGACTGCTGTAAGTTGTTTTTTCATATTCACACCTAAATAAATTAATAAATTTGGTTGTAGTAAAAATGTTAAAAATTAACATTTTTGAATTATCTTAACCTTCTGCGTTAAAAGAAGATTTTTTAAATTTCGGGTGAATAATAAACAGATATTGCAAGCCTGAAAAATGAAAAAAATTACCCGTTTTGGATTAGAAAAACTTATGAGTGTTTCATTGTCCTGTCATAATTGCCGTGGTGTCTGATGCAACGCCGTTTACCCCCCTTAAATGCACTCAAAGCCTTTGAAGCCGCGGCGCGCCATTTGAGTTTTACCCGCGCGGCCGACGAGTTGTTTGTGACTCAGGCAGCGGTGAGTCATCAAATAAAGGCATTAGAAGATTTCTTATCGCTGAAATTATTCATTCGGCGCAATCGCACCCTGCTGCTTACTGAAGAAGGGCAGGCCTACTTTTTAGAACTGAAAGATATTTTTAAAAACCTTCAGGATGCCACTGAACGGCTGCTGGCCCGCGGCAGTAAGGGCGCTATCACTGTTGCCACACCGCCGAGTTTTGCCAGTCAGTGGCTGGTGCCCAGGATCAGTCAGTTCAGCCAGTTATTCCCGGATATCGATGTTCGCCTTAAAGCTATCGATTTTGACGAGGGCTTCCTGACCGATGATATCGACGTTGCCATTTACTATGGCCGCGGGCGCTGGAATGGTATTCAGGCCGATAAGCTGCACACCGAATTTTTAACCCCGCTGTGTTCGCCCAGCTTGTTTCAGGGCAGTAAACCGCTCAAAACACTATCGGATCTAAAGCATCATGTGTTGTTACACGATTCCAGTCGTGCAATCTGGAAAATGTGGTTACAGCACTTTAAGGTCGCCGGGGTTAACGTTAATCAGGGGCCGGTTTTCAGCCATTCCATGATGGTTATGCAGGCCGCCGCACTGGGTCAGGGGATTGCTCTGGGGAATTCTGTGCTGGCCAAGCCTGAACTCGACGCCGGGCGTCTGATAATGCCCTTCGAGGAAAAACTCGAAAGCCGTGACGCCTATTATCTGGTGTATCATGAAGGGCAGGGCGATATGGGGAAGATTGCCGCATTTCGTGAATGGGTAATCAATTTAGTTAAAGAGGAACAAGCTTTTGTCTGAGTGGTATGTCGACACACCGGCTAGTCCGGTAGCCACCGTTATTTTAGCCCACGGGGCCGGTGCGGGAGCAGAGTCAGAGTTTATGGTCGATATGGCTGCGCAACTGGCTGCACGTAATATAAACGTAGTGCGGTTTAATTTTCCGTACATGGAAATTATTAAGGATACCGGCAAAAAGCGACCGCCGGATAAAATGCCTAAACTGGAAGCCTGTTTTCATTCCGTGATTGAAAACGTGCAGGCTAAATGGCCGGATTTGCCACTGTTTATTGGTGG
>JAYZXK010000566.1:0-8143 GCA_036141415.1 Pseudomonadota bacterium | reverse complement strand
ATACGCCGGCATCCACATGGCCAAACATGCCGTACTGCAGGCCATGGCCGTCTAGCAAGGCGCGGAACTCCATAATAAAGTCAGCAAGATTCTCAGGCGGTACGCCGGTATCTTCAGCAAAGGCGATGGGTTTTTGACTGCCTTTGGTATTACCCAGCAGTCCCACCGACTTTTTGCGCATCGCATAAATTTTATTGATATCCGCTTTGTCAAAGGTGAGCTGGTAGCCAATCACGCCATATTCACCTTTTTCGGCCGACGCCGTGAGCTCTTCCTCTAAACGGGCAATGCGCTGTTTGATTTCATCCAGGTCATTACTGTTGTACTCCACCATATTGAGGCCAAGCATTTCTTTGCCCGGAACATCTTCAATTAGGTTTGAGATGGAGTGCCAGATAATATCGGTGCGGGCCAGATTGAGTACTTTACTGTCGACGGTTTCCACCGATGTCGCCTGCGCGGCGATCATACGCGGCGCATGGCGTAAGGCAGACTCAAATGAATCGTATTTAATGTTTACCAGCGCCGTATGCTTTGGAATTTTGGTTAGCGATAATTTGGCTTCGGCAACAAATACCAGCGAGCCTTCAGAGCCAGTAATTAGTCGACTGACATCAATTAACTGCTTTTCTTCATCAAAAGCGTGCTCCAAATCGTAGCCGGTTAAAAAGCGGTTCATACGCGGGAATTTAGCCAGAATATCTTCTCGCTTACCGCGGCAGGTATTGAGCACCTGGCGCAGAATACGCCCGTAGGTGTCGCTGCGGGTAGCTTGCTGCTCAGCTTCGGCAACCGATAATGGCTGGGTTTGCAGTATTTCACCATTAGCCAGTACCGATGTTAAACCCAGAACGTGATCGCTGGTTTTACCGTATACCAGGGAACCTTGCCCTGATGCATCTGTGCTGATCATGCCGCCTAGTGTGGCACGGTTGCTGGTAGATAAATCCGGCGAAAAGAAAAAACCAAAAGGGCGTAAGGCATCGTTTAGCGCGTCTTTTACTACGCCAGACTGAACTCTTACCCAACCTTCTTCCGGGTTGATCTCCAGCACCTTATTCATGTGCCGTGACATGTCTACAACAATACCGTCGGTCAGGCTTTGGCCGTTTGTGCCTGTACCGCCGCCCCGGGCGCTGAATTTTACCTGTGGATGCTGGTTAGCCAGCTCTCCAATAGTCTGTAAATCGTTAATGCCTTTGGGATGAATAACGGCTTGCGGTAACTTTTGATATACTGAGTTATCTGTTGCCACCGCCAGTCGGCTGCCATAGCTGTATTCTATGTCGCCGGAGAAAGAGGATTTCTCCAGGCGTTGAAGGTAGGTTCTGTAAGCATCAGAAACGGTCGATTCAACTGGTACAACAGGTAAATTCAAGGCTACGCTCTCACTGGTGAATAGGCGGCTAAGTATACCTAGGCTAACGCAGGGTCTCCACCGTTACCGGCTGATTTTTTATCACCATTTATTTGGCGATATTACCTAACTGCTTGCAAATGAATTTCACCAAATATAATGTCAGACTATAATAAAGAAAATTGCAGCAGGATTTCGTTAATGGCCATCACGTCGAACCTCAACCCATTAGATCGTTCCATTCGTGGCGTGATTGGTATTTGCATAACGGCCTTTGCACTGTTTAACGGGGATCTCATTGGCGATGTGTTTATCGAAGTCTTACTGGGGATCTTCGGATTACTGAATCTCATTTCGCTGTTTTCAGGCTGGTGTCCGGTGTACCAGCTGGCAGGCATTGACACTCGCAAACACTGAATAACACCGCGGCACCTATGCAGCAAATTGCCAAAATAAAGCAGGATAAGTCAGTTAGGCCCAGGCTTATCTGGGCCTGTTTATGTGTTGCATTACTGGTGTCGGCCATCTATGTGACAGTTTCTTACCGCCTGACGGCCGATATCACCGTTCGCTCAGAATTAAAGGCGATGGGCAATATCACCAGTTTAGTCAGTAACGAGCTAAGTCAGCTAAAAAGTCAGGCAATAGATGCCGAAAACGTCGACACTATCTTAAGTGAAATTCTGCTTTCGGCGGTTAACAGCCCCGCGTTTATTACTGTAAGTACTCCGCAGCAACAGTGGCACAAAAACCTGCTGATATCTTCCAGTGAGCGTAGCACCCTGTTGCAAATAGTCGCCGAAGCAGAAGACAACGCCGAGCCCATAGAGGTCGAAGACAATACGTTTCTGTGGCAGCAGCGTAGCATTGGTCAGTATCAGATAACCTTTGTGCAGCAAACTCAGGCGCTGGACGTCACCCTGGAATTTGTAGCCAAACGACTGCTGATTACCTCCATCATCGTATTCTGGATAGCGGTCTGGCTGGCACTTACCCTTGCTTCTTTAATCGCCAGGCGGGCAGAACAGGTAAATGAGTCGCTGGCGTATATTGCCACACATGACTCACTCACCGGACTGCCAAACCGTCTGTACCTGATTGAACTGCTCGAAAACTCACTGGGCCCGGCAACCGACGATACCGACACGCCGGTTGACGAAGGCTGCTTGTTGATTGTCGACCTCGACCGCTTTAAAGAGGTTAACGATTCCTTTGGTTACGCCGCAGGCGACACATTATTAAGAGAAGTTGCCCGGCGCGTAAGCGGGTTAATCAGTGCCCCGGCCCAACTCATTCGCACCGGCGGCGATGAATTTATCATCTGGGCTCCCGACTACACCATTGAGCGAGCCAAAACACTGTCTTTAGAGATCGTCAATTGCTGTAATTCTCCCATACTCATAAACGGACTTACCGTTAACAGTGGCGCCAGCATAGGCATATCTCATTACCCCAGCCAGGCCAATGATACTGCCGGATTAATTGTTTGCGCCGATACCGCTATGCACAAAGCCAAAGCAATGCGCAGCGGTTGGCAGGTGTATGACAACAAGAAAATCGCCGACTACAAAGACATACTGCAATTGCGCGCTGAACTCAGCGACGCCCTCGCCCAGCAGCAAATTATTTTGTATTACCAACCCAAAGTTGATTTAGCTACGGGCGAAATTACCGGTGCCGAAGCCCTGTGTCGCTGGCAGCACCCGCGGCTGGGTTTACTTGGTCCGGGTGAGTTTATCGACCTTATAGAACATTCTGGTAAAGTACAGGAGTTTGGCCGTTACATTATTGCTACCGCAGCAGCTCAGGCTGAACAATGGCATTCAGAGGGTCTGCTGGTGCCTATCGCCATTAACCTCTCGCCCTACAACCTGCTGGACCCGGGGCTGGCGGATTTTATCGGAGAAACGCTTCAACGCCATAATATTCCGCCGCAGTTTATTGAAATAGAACTCACTGAAAACGAAACCTGTATAAACATCGACTACATCCAGTCTGCTTTAGCTCAAATTCGCAAATTAGGCGTTAGCCTGGCAATTGATGATTTTGGTACCGGCATGAGCTCACTGGCATATTTATCGGAGTTACGGGTAAACGTGTTAAAAATTGATCGAACGTTTATCTGTGATCTGACCACCAACCAGGGCCATCGGGCAATTATTGCCGCTGCCGTTACCCTCTCGCAGTCATTTGGCTGCGATATGGTGGCTGAAGGGGTAGAAACTCAGGAACAGGCACGTATGCTTTATGATATGGGCTGTCGGGCTGCCCAGGGCTTTTTGTTTGCCCGCCCGATGCCAGCAGAGGCCTTCCACGACTTACTAACCCAACAACAGCCGCAATTTAGCAATACGTTTTAAACATTAGCGGGAAAGCGATATATTTTATTACATTTATGGTTTGGTACTCTTGGCATAACTGACTAAAATAGCACCTATACTCTATCCACCCTGAATTCTGAAAATGAAAAAGACCCTCCGATTAAGCCTTGGTGCCATTTTGTTCCTGACCGGGGTTATTCTTACCCTGTTACCAGGTTCAATTCTGCTGGTGATTGGTGGGTTAATGCTACTCAGCTATGACTGGCCCAGAGCCCGTTCGTGGTTACGTTTTTTTCAGAATCAAATGACCAGCTCGGCACGCAGACTCGACCGCATGCTACTCAACCGGCGCCTGCGTAAATCCAGAGTTCGCTAAACGTTAGTTCAATATTTGCGAAGCGTTAGTTTAGTATTATCCAGGCAATAATGCAGATAACCGCTGTGGTAAACCGGCGATATCTCCTCATTAAAAAGCAGCATCACAAGCATTGCCATTTAATTTCACATAAAAAAGGCCAGCATAAGCTGGCCTCTCACAGTATTTGTAAACCACTATTAACCGAGGTTTTCGGCCAGGTATAACCAGGTTTCGACCACGGTATCCGGGTTAAGTGATACCGAGTCAATGCCCTGCTCTACCAGCCACGCTGCGAAGTCTTCATGATCGGATGGGCCCTGACCACAAATGCCCACATACTTACCACGCTTCTTAGCCGCCTGAATCGCCATAGACAGCAGTGCTTTAACTGCATCGTTGCGTTCTTCAAACAAGTGAGCAATCAGGCCTGAGTCGCGGTCCAGACCCAGGGTAAGCTGCGTCATATCGTTAGAACCAATCGAGAAACCATCGAAGATATCGAGGAACTGGTCGGCCAGTAACGCATTAGACGGCAGTTCGCACATCATAATTACGCGCAGGCCATTTTCGCCTTGCTTAAGCCCTTGCTCTGCCAGTAGCTCGATAACCTGACGACCTTCTTCTACGGTCCGTACGAATGGGATCATGATCTCAACATTGGTTAAGCCCATCACATTGCGAACACGTTTGATGGCTTCACACTCAAGCGCGAAACAGTCGCGGAAGTCTTCCGACACGTAACGGCTGGCGCCACGGAAACCCAGCATTGGGTTTTCTTCGTCCGGCTCGTACTGATAACCGCCTACCAGGTTAAAGTATTCGTTGGACTTAAAGTCAGACATCCGCACAATCACTTTCTCTGGCGAGAAAGCTGCACCGATAGTAGAAATACCTTCTACCAGTTTCTGGATGTAGAATTCTTTAGGCGACTCGTAACCGGCAATCATATCGCTGATTTCTTCTTTCAGCTCTTCAGGCTGAGAATCGAAGTTCAGCAACGCTTTAGGATGCACACCAATCATACGGTTGATGATAAATTCCAGTCGCGCCAGACCAACACCTTTGTGGGGTAAGCGGGCAAAATCGAATGCACGATCCGGGTTACCTACGTTCATCATCACTTTGGTGGGGGATTCCGGCATGGAATCGATGCGCGAGGTGGTAATATCGAATTCCAGTTCCTGGTTGTAGATATAACCAGTGTCACCTTCAGCACAAGAAACGGTAATCGCGTCGCCGGTACTGATGGTATCTGTAGCGTTACCACAACCCACCACAGCTGGGATGCCCAGCTCACGGGCAATGATAGCTGCGTGGCAGGTACGCCCTCCTCGATTGGTAACAATCGCTGAGGCTTTCTTCATGATCGGCTCCCAGTCCGGGTCGGTCATGTCGGTAACTAATACGTCACCGGCCTGAATTTTGTCCATCTCATCGATGGAGGCCAGCACTTTCGCCTGTCCCGCACCAATCTTGTGACCAATGGCGCGACCTTCACACACAATACCCGCTGAGCCTTTCAGTTGGAAGCGTTCAATGGTTTGTGCGTCTTCGCGGCTGCGTACAGTTTCAGGACGGGCCTGAACGATGTACAGTTGACCATCGGCGCCATCTTTGGCCCACTCGATGTCCATTGGACGGTCGTAGTGTTTTTCGATGATTTGCGCCTGCTTAGCCAGTGCCTGCACTTCTTCGTCGGTTAACGAGAAGGTTTTGCTGTCGGCCGGATCGATGTCAACGATGGTAACCTGATTACCGTGACTCTGATCTGCAGAGTAAATCATCTTGGTTAATTTACTGCCCAGGTTACGGCGCACAATAGCTGGCTTGCCGCTATCCAGGGTAGGTTTGTGAACGTAAAATTCGTCGGGGTTTACGGCGCCTTGTACCACCATTTCGCCCAGACCAAATGAGCTGGTAATAAACACTACGTCTTCGAAACCTGATTCGGTATCGATGGTGAACATTACACCCGACGAAGCGATATCACTGCGCACCATACGCTGCACGCCGGCAGACAGTGCCACACCTTTGTGGTCGTAGCCCTGGTGCACACGGTACGAAATCGCCCGGTCATTAAACAGTGACGCAAACACATGCTTAACTGCCACGATGACGGCGTCGTAACCTTTTACGTTAAGAAAGGTTTCCTGCTGACCTGCGAAAGAGGCATCCGGCATATCTTCTGCTGTGGCAGAAGAGCGTACCGCAAATGACGCTTCGTCACCGGCATCACTCTGCAGGGTAACAAACGCGGTGCGGATTTCTTCTTCGAGTTTGCCCTGGAAAGGCGTATCGATAATCCACTGACGAATATTTTTGCCCGCCTCGGCCAGTGCCGATACGTCGTCAACGTCTAACGAATCGAGCACTTCATGAATTCTAGCTTCAAGTCCGCTTTGCTCTAAAAATTCATTAAACGCGTAAGCTGTTGTTGCAAATCCTCCGGGTACTTTTACACCTGCGTTCGCCAGGTTTGAGATCATCTCACCCAGCGAGGCATTTTTACCGCCAACACGATTAACATCGTGCATGCCTAACTCTTGATACCAAAGTACGTATTCTTGCACTTTACAGCCTCCAGCTTGTCACTTTTTCTTTACGCTCACTCAATGTGAACTTGTAGGGTAGAGGTTAAACCATCACTGAAATTAATTCAGGCTGGCTTTTCCATAGGGAAATTCTAAAATGCCGATTATAAGAAAGTAAAATTTTATTTCATTTCGTAATAAATTTACGACAAAGTTAAGGAGTTGTTGTGCGCACAGCATTTTACATTTCGGACGGTACTGCCATTACGGCAGAGGTGTTTGGCCACGCTTTATTGTCACTTTTCCCTACAGAATTCAATCACAAGACAATTCCTTTTGTTGAAACTGAAGAACAAGCTTACGCCGTGATTGAAAAAATATCTGAAAGTTTTCAAGATACCGGAGAGCGCCCGCTCGTTTTTTATACAGTTGTAAACCCGGATATTCGGCGAGTTATCGCAAGATCCGTGGGAATCAACTATAATTTTCTCGACCAGTTTGTGGCACCACTGGAAAAAATCATTGGTGTGCCATCAAAACCAGAAAAACACCGTACCCACAGTATTCACGAAAAAACTTACGATATTCGTATTGAGGCAGTTAACTACGCGCTGGCTAACGACGATGGATCAAATCTTAAGGATTATAAAGAAGCCGACATTATTTTAGTGGGTGTATCGCGTTCCGGTAAAACACCAACAAGTTTATATCTGGCACTACAATACGGCATTAAAGCGGCCAACTACCCGTTTACCGAAGAAGATATGGGCGACATGCTGAAACTGCCACCGGCCCTGCGCCAGTTTAAACAAAAGCTGTTCGGCCTCACTATCGAGGCATCTCGACTCAGCCAGATCCGTTCAGAACGCCGTGCAAACAGCCGTTATGCCTCTCTACAACAATGCCGTATGGAGTTACGTGAAGTGGAGAACTTATATCGTAAAGAGAAAATTCCCTTCTTAAACAGCACCAAATACTCCATCGAGGAGATCTCAGCCAAAATACTCGCTGAGACCGGCCTGCAACGACGTAAATACTAAGCGCGGAAGCGTTTAAGCAGAGGGCCCAGATGCGCTTTAAAGGGTTGCCAGCGCCCCTGCCCTTTGCGATTGATCGGTTGGCGAACCTGTTCGGCACTGGGCGTTTTTATTAGCCGGTCGGTTTGATGGAAGTCCAGGCAGGCCTGCTCGAAAGGCACGCCAAGGTAATCCAGCATTCGCTTAACCTGCCCGTGTAAATCATCCAGCACATCTTCGTGCTGCACGCGCAATACCGCGCCGGGTAATATTTCGTCCCAGTGATCCATAAGCTTTTCGTAAGCCTGATAATAACGCGCCATTTCTTCCAGCCCATAAGAAAACTCCTGCCCCTCGCCAAACAGTTGCTTAAAGTTACTGAAGCAACAATCCATCGGGTCACGCCGCGCATCAATAATTTTAGCATTGGGCAGAATGCGTTTAATGAACCCCACATGCATAAAGTTGTTAGGCATTTTATCAATAAAAAACGGTGCCGAGCCCCGGTAATAGCGGGTTTGTTCAATATATTGTTTACCCAGTTGATAGCATTGTTCGCC